>JBEVNF010000259.1:0-4762 GCA_040508255.1 Flavitalea sp. | reverse complement strand
AATATTTATCTATTAATCTTATAACTTCGATGCCTGAAATGCAACTTTCAGTCAAACATCTTCTCGGAATCAGGGATCTCACTCCACAGGATATTCAGATCATTTTAGATACGGCAGTTCAGTTTAAGGACGTACTGCAGCGCAGGATCAAAAAAGTTCCATCTCTCCAGGATGTAACGATTGTGAATCTGTTCTACGAAAACTCTACACGTACAAGGATTTCATTTGAACTCGCGGAAAAAAGACTGAGTGCGGATATTATCAACTTCACGGCAAGTGCTTCTTCGGTTTCGAAAGGAGAGACATTGCTTGATACAGTGAATAATATTCTCTCCATGAAAGTGGATATGGTAGTGATGCGTCACAGCGCGACAGGAGCACCACACTTTCTTGCAAAACATATTCCGGCTGCGATCATCAACGCAGGTGATGGTATCAATGAACATCCTACACAGGCTTTGCTTGATGCATTTTCTATCAGGGAAAAATTAGGTACGCTCGAAGGAAAGAAGGTTGCTATCATAGGTGACATCATGCACTCGCGTGTTGCACTCAGCAATATCTATCTTTTGAAAAAGATGGGTGCCGAAGTAATGGTCGCAGGTCCGCCAACTTTAATTCCCAAATACCTCAAAGAAGCATTCGACGTACGCGTTGAATATAATCTCCGCAAGGCACTTGAATGGTGCGATGTTGCGAACGTGCTTCGGATACAACTGGAAAGACAGAACCAGGTTTTGTTTTCTTCACTGCGTGAATATAGTCTCGCTTACGGTATCAACAAGGCGCTTCTTGATAGTCTCAAAAAAGAAGTGATCATCATGCACCCTGGTCCGATAAACCGTGGTGTTGAGCTTGACAGCGATGCTGCAGACAGCAGTCAGTCAATCATATTGCAACAGGTAGAAAATGGTGTTGCCGTGAGAATGGCTGCATTATATCTGCTGGCGGGTGGGAGAGAAGTGAGTAACTGATTTTATTTTTTTGTTGTACATTGGTTCCCTCAATTCGCTGCCTATGCCCCGTATAGCATTGTTCCCGGGAACATTTGACCCGATAACCATTGGTCACCTTGATATTATCAACAGGGCGCTGCCTTTGTTTGACAAGCTCGTAATTGGTATTGGCCGCAACGCCAACAAAGTACCGATGTTTGACGAAGCACAAAGAGTTGCCTGGATCAATGAGATCTATCGTGATAATGATAAGGTTTCTGTTATAGGGTATGATGGTCTTACCGTTGATGCCTGCCAGGAGGTATCTGCTAATTTTATTCTTCGTGGAATCCGGTATGTGAATGATTTTGAATATGAGAAGGCAATTGCTGATATGAACCGGAGTCTTGACAACAACATCGAGACAATCTTTCTTACCTGTCTTCCCCAGTATACCTCAGTTGCGAGTACACTTGTTCGTGATGTTATCAGGAACGGTGGGAATGCAATGCAGTTTCTCCCGGAAGAGGTTTCTAAAACGATCGCAGGTCTTAAGATTTCAAAATCTGCAGGTAGTCCTGTACGTTAGACATTAAAATTTGTACATGATCTGGTTCAATGACAGGCTCACTATCGATGAAATGATGCGGATGGGAAGAGGCAATATGGGCGGTTTCCTCGGTATTGAATTCGTTGAGCTTGGTGCTGATTACCTGAAGGCAAGGATGCCGGTAGATGAGCGTACAAAGCAGCCTTACGGTTTGTTGCATGGTGGTG
Organism: Flavitalea sp.; assembly: GCA_040508255.1. Classification (GTDB taxonomy): domain Bacteria; phylum Bacteroidota; class Bacteroidia; order Chitinophagales; family Chitinophagaceae; genus DATHKG01. The sequence continues at coordinate 3,050 of JBEVNF010000259.1, read as the reverse complement.
CATCCTGCGTGCTCGCAGAGACCATCGGGAGTATTGGTTCCGCGCTGATCATTGATCCCTCAAAGTTTATCTGTGTTGGTCTGGAGATCAATGCCAATCATATCCGCAGTGCCACTGAAGGTTTTGTTACCGCAAAAGCCTCACCTGTTCATATCGGCGGTAGCACGCATGTGTGGGATATCAGGATCACTGATGATAAGGACAGGTTGGTTTGTATAAGCAGGCTGACCGTAGCAATTTTGCCAAAGCGGGACTAAAGCAGACCCGCACTTACCAAAACATCATTGATGGATGGCATGGATTGCTGCATGTATTCCCATAAATCCCCTTTTTTGGCCCATTTCAGTTCTGTGATGTCTTCCTCTACCTGTGGTTGTGGATCCTGTTCGCCCTTAGCTTTCACCAGGTACCACCAGTTTTCTTTCAGGATATGTTTCCCGTTTTCGTCGTAGGTATGGTACGTATTAATGAGATGTTTATCGATAGACAGATTAATGAGACCTGTTTCTTCATTGATCTCCCTTAAAGCACATTCTTCGAGCGTTTCACCTTTGTCGATCTTACCCTTTGGCAGATCCCATTTGTTCCTGCGGAAGATCATGAGATAGTCTCCGTTGTCGTTCTGAACAAGACCGCCGCCTGTCTGGATAGTCTTGAACTTCTTTTTAAAGGCATCCAGGAGGACGTTCAGATCCTCATGGAGGAAGATCCCCGCATGTACCTTGTCAACCTTCATTTCATGGATCATCGAGTTAACAGCAGGGGAGGAAAGCTCGTCCATAAACACCGCATCGTCATGATGTTTGTAGGGTTCGAGTTCCGGGGTGATCTCGTTGGTCAGGAACAGGGGTTTGTCGTTGAAGTAGATCTTTATAAACATCGGGAGCGTGCTTTTGTGAGTTATTGCGGCAGCGAATTTAGGCTGAATTTGAATACTTTCGCACTATTGATCTCCCGCCGAAGGCAGGACAGGAGGTAAAACACTAAAAACAACAAATGACTTCAAACGAAAAGGCAGTAGCAGAGAAATTACTGCAGGTGAAAGCTGTAAAATTGAATCTCGAACAACCATTTACCTGGGCTTCCGGCTGGAAAAGCCCTATTTATTGTGATAACCGTCGCGTTTTATCGTTTCCTTTCGTGCGCGACTTTGTAAAATCTGAAATGTGTAATGTGATCTTCGAAAAATTCCCGGAAGGGGCATTGCTGGCCGGTGTTGCAACCGCAGGTATACCCTGGGGAGCGATGGCTGCCGATCAGCTGAAGCTGCCCTATATCTATGTGCGTCCAAAGCCAAAGGAACACGGGCTTGGCAACCAGATCGAAGGGTTTTATGAAAAAGGGCAGAAAGTGGTAGTTGTTGAGGATCTTATTTCTACCGGTAAAAGCAGTCTCCAGGTAGTTGACGTACTACGTGCGGCGGGACTTGAGGTTGCAGGAATGGTTTCAATTTTCACTTATGGCTTCACTGTGGCGGCTGAGAGTTTCGAAAAGGCCGGAGTACCCTTGCAATCACTCACAAACTATCCTACTTTAGTAGAACTTGCAGTCGAGAAGCAACTCTTTAATGCCGATCAGCAGTCTATATTGTTAAATTGGCAAACCGATCCGGGTAACTGGAACGGGAATTAATTAAATTTGAAAAAATGCATTCAACTATGAAAAAATTAGGACTCCTTATGCTCGCCGTGATCGGTTTTGTAACCATCGGTCTGAGCCAATCCAAAAAACCGATCCAGACTGTTACGATCAAGACTCCAACTGTTCAGTGTGAAAGTTGCAAAAACAGGATCGAAAAGTTCCTGACCCGTGAAGATGGTGTTCAGAAAGCAGTAGTGGATATCAAGAAAAAAACGGTAAAAGTTACTTTCGTTGCCGAGCGTACAAATGCTGAAAACATCAAAACGGCGATCGCAAATGCCGGTTACGATGCAGATGAAATCACAGCAAACGACGAGGCATATAAAAAACTCCCCACCTGTTGCAAGAAACCTGAAGACGGTGGTGGAATGGAAAAACATTAAAAAAAGGAATCAACAGATTCCGAAGAAAATTTAAAAAGTCCCCCTTTCGATATCGAAATGTCCCGCTCAAAATGCGGGACTTTTTTTATGCCCGGAAATTAGGGTATGTAAAAATCAGCAACTTATTTCGTCCAAAAACCGAATTGATGAAATTCCCGGTTTTGTGTTTCAGATCGCTTTTTGGATGCTATTCAATTTTTTGGGTCATGCCAATGCACGCAAAATGTACTCGTATTTTAACCTTGATTTTCTTAAAGCAATGACAATTTGAAGCTATGCAGACGGGATTTTGAGGCAGCCATAACCTGCCGGAGGCATAAAAAAATCGCCTGTTCCCGATTCTGAATCGACGCAGGCGATGTTATCTGTTACTCCAAAGTCAGCAAACGGTGATTTCGGAAGCGGAAATACCTAATTCAATAGTTCTCGCAATGTTGGGAAATCATAACAAGGCAAATCAGCCTGAACTCACTTCTTAAAAAATTCCCGGTTTTTACAATCGCTTTCAACTTCTGAAAACTTGTGAACAATGGTTCCGAAAAACGAAAGTCTTCACTTTGCTATCAAAATTTGATCTGCTGTTTCCCTTCGTATTTGATCGGATAATTTACGAAAATTCCCCCTTTCCCAAAACTAGCGCTTCCCTCCATCCGGATCAGTACCGAGCTGTCGGAAACGATTTTCAGAATATTTGTCAGTGCACCGCCCGTTGCCACTTTCATGGTAACCGGGAGTGAAAATGTATCTCTTGCCGGAATTCTGACCAGGCTGTCAAGGGTAGATTTTCCCAGGTAAGTATTATTGATGTACACATCAACATCGGCTCTCTTCAATTGCAAACGCGATTTATTCGGATTGTAAAAATCTATATCCATTCCTACTGTGGATTCCTTGAAACCCCATTTCAGGACTTTCAGATTTTTAAAGTCGACGTACTCCAGATCCTTTGGTTTAGCACAGGCGGCCAGGGATAAACCAACAACAATTATAAGCGCCCATTTTTTCATTCGATGTCTTTTGTGACTG
>JBEVNF010000487.1:0-3616 GCA_040508255.1 Flavitalea sp. | reverse complement strand
AATTATTGACAAACAGAGTTTAGTTGCAGGACTCAGAGCTGCGGTAGCGACAAAAGAAAGATGGCAGAAAAAAATATTCATTATTCTCTGCCATCTTTCCTGACCGCTCAATTGAGCGACCAGCCTGGAATCTTTAAAGTTCATTCCTCATCTTCGTCATCCAGCTGGCTATACTGATAAGAAAGTGTTTCGTCAAAAATCTGGTAGTCGAATTCAGCACCTGATTTTGCAGCGGCATAAACAAAGGCAAAATTTAGATCATACAGTTCATCATCACCCAGCCAGTCTTCATCGGTGGCCGCAATGATCCATTTATAGAAAAACAACTTGTCATCATCTGTTTCTATCTTTTCAGTGATCTCTTTTAAAGGAATCACAAAGCTGTTTGTTCCTGTTCCTTTCCATTCAATGGAATCGTTTGTTATTAACCAGTTGCCTATTTTCATAATAGTGTTTTCAGTAATCGCACTAAGAATGTGCCATTGTTAAAAGCATGACGTTGTTGCAGGTAAAAACCGAGCGTTTTTTATTTTTTGAACCGGGTACACCTGCCAGGTTGAATACCTGGTTGTTTATTTCCCCGCGGTATTGACAATATCCTTCAGTGCCTGGAATGAGATCATATTGTCAATGCTCCAGTCGCTGTCAACATAATTGAAATAAGCGATCACAATATCTTTTTCAGGAACGATATACAATGCTTGTCCACCGAATCCGGATTTCAACATAATGCCATCTGAAGCCAGATCCCATTGGTAGGCCCATTTGAATGGTACAGGTGAATTTTCAATCGCTGGTGGTGCGTCAAAAATCTCTTGTTGCTGTGCAAAACTGATAATGCTTTCTTTTCTTGCTTTGATCTCACTATTTGTAAAGAGCATTCCGAAACGGGCAAGATCTCTTAACGTTGCAGAGACCCCGCCATGTGGCCAGGCGATACCATCTTTTGAAACGCATACATATGCATCAGATGAGGCACCCATCGGTTGCCAGATGCGTTCACTAACAAGAGTCGCATATTTTTTACCAGTGATCTTTTCAGCAAGCCAGCCTAATACAAATGTGTTGAGGTTTGAGTATTCAGCTGCAACTCCGGGTGCTTTGTCTTTTTTTAATTCCGCAAGAAAAGTATACGGTGATGCTGGTGTGTTTGGAGCTTTCGGTAAGATGCCCAATGCGGACTCAAGTCCATAATTCTTGTGTTCCGGATTGGTAAAAGGACCGGTAGAAAAATCTATTGATTTGCTATCCATGCCTGAACGCATATCAAGTACTTGTCTTACAGTGATGCCTTCCCAGTCAGATCCTTTTAATTCACTGATGTATGTATCAATTGTTTTTGAAGGATCAATTTTCTTTTCGTTGATCAGATTTGTGATCAATGCTGATGTGATCACTTTTGTAACAGACTGCAACGAATTTTTATCCGTTGGAAGAATGGAATTGTATTGTTCATACACCACCGATCCCTTGTTCACTACGATGAAACCTGCAATATGCAATGATCTCAGGTATTTATCGAGTGACAGGTTTCCGGTGTTTGATTTCACAACTATTTCATCAAATGCTTTTTTAGGACTTGATTTAAATACAAATGGTTTCGTTGATTTTGGTATATCAGCAACAGGAAAAAATTCAGACATGTATCTAAAACTATATTGAGATAGTCTTCCCCCAACATCCCAGCGGCTTTGTTTTATACTGTCGTGTATGGCTTTTTTTTGTTCTGGAGTGTACACCAATTGCTGAGCATAACCAGTATTGGTGATGCAGAGTATAAGAATAACGTGAACAGCTGATAGCAGATAAGGTTTCATTTTAAGTGGTTTTGGTAAATCAGTGTTTTATAAATATAACAACTGATTGCGGCTAATATTTTAATTCTTATTTTTCTGAAGCCGACGAATTCGTGAGACCGTTTTATTTAATTTAGCTGCCAAACCACCTTAACCAAGAGACCGTCCGGTTCTGCCAAAAGTAGACCGGGTGCGACCGCCACTAACTGTTTCATGCCAAGACTTTTGCTTTTTCTTTGTTTTTTTACCGGTTCCGTCAGGTGCCAGATACCTGAACTGATGTGGGCAAAGGGTTTTTTCGAAAACAATGTCAGTAATCCTTCCGTTTATTCCAATGGCCGTTCTGTTGCTGTTGATGCACAGGGCAACGTTTATTCCGTGGGCATTTTTAATGAATCCGTTGACTTCGATCCGGGGCCAGGTGTATTCACTATGGTGGGCGGGGATCAGTTTCATAACGGTATTTATCTTTCAAAGCTTGACCGCGATGGTAATTTCGCGTGGGCGGTACAGGTTCCCACCAGCCTGGAATTTGGACAGATGGAAGTTAAGATAGACAGCGACGGGAATGTTTACCTTGCCTCCGATATAATGTCGACTGTTGATATGGATCCTGGTCCGGGTGTGCTCACCATGTCACCCACTGGTGGTCGCGATGTATTTGTCGCTAAATATTCACCTGCAGGAAACCTTATATGGGCAAAACAATTTGGCGGGCCGGGCGATACAATAGGAAACTTCACAAGTTTTGATATTGATCCGGATAACAATCTGATTATCGCCGGCATATTCAACAATACGCAGGATTTCGATCCGGGTCCGGGAGTTTACAACATGACTTCTACTGCGCACATGCAGTCCTTTATAGTGAAGCTTTCAGGGAATGGGAATTTTATCTGGGCCAGACAGTTTGGTAATTCTCTCGTGGTAAGCTCGGGTTCCAAAATTGCTGAACTTCGGACAGATCCAAAGGGTAACATCCTTATGACAGGAAGTTTTTCCGGCACTTGCGATTTCGATCCAGGCACCGGAAGTTTTATGATGACCAATTCATCAGGAAGTTCGAGCGACGGTTATTTCTGCAAGCTTGATCGCGATGGAAATTTTGTTTGGGCGAAAAGTATCGGGCAAACCGGTGGCTATAACCACTATGTTCTCCCATACGGAATGGACATTGACGGTTCAGGCAGTATGATCATTACTGGCACCTTTATCGGTAACTATGATTTTGATCCGGGACCTGGAACCAGCTTTGTCTTTGCAAACCCTGGTGATTGTTTCATTCTGAAGCTGGATGGTAACGGTGACTTTGTCTGGGTGAAAACGATGGGCAATGAAGAGTTTGATATGGGAATCGATCTGGTAATCGATAGTGAAGATAATATTTATGTTGCCGCTTCTTTGAGTATGGGTGTCGATCTCGATCCCGGCCCGGGTCAACACATATTCAACGGCGCGGAAAGCGGCGCTGCTCCAATAATAAAATTCGATCCTGCCGGAAATTTTGTTTATGCTGCACCTTTTCGGGGAGTCAACGGTGGTAATGCCTCGTTCAGAAGAATGGCTATCGATCCGGAAAGAAATATTTACGTAACAGGAACCCTTTATGGAATTGCTGATTTCGATCCGGGCCCAGGCGTGTATGAAATGGATGCATTGTATGATCAGGCACCTTTTGTTTTTAAACTTGGACACTGCAAAAATATCACACGCTCAACACTTGATATAATTGCATGCAGCAACTATACCCTGAACAACACAACATATGATTCATCCGGAACCTATACGCAGACCCTGATGAACACATCAGGTTGTGATTC
>JBEVNF010000247.1:0-6410 GCA_040508255.1 Flavitalea sp. | reverse complement strand
GTGCCACTGCAGAAATAATAGTCTCTGCATTGATCACGCTGAACTCAACACGTCTGTTCATAAAGCGTCCCTGCGGATCATCCGATCCATTCACTGTTTCACTTGCGATCGGCATTACTTCTCCGAAAGAGAGAGCAGAGAAACGTTCTGAACCAACCCCTTTTTGTGAAAGGTAGGTGATCACAGCTTCAGATCTCAGTCTGCCCAACCTGTCATTATAATCATTCGAACCAAACGCATCGGTGTGGCCGTTGATGTTTAATGTAAGTGAAGGTTGATTGTTCATCAGTTCTGCTATTTGATCTAGTATTGAGTAATATTCTTCTTTAATGATTGTTTTATCAAAATCAAAGTGGATCAACTGACTATTAATTGTCCCTATTGATAATCCAGGTTGTGGCTTCGTTTTCGGCCCCATACTATTTGTAGGGTCCGGGTCAGAGGCGGTGCCTGTGGTCGTATCCGGATCGTGTAGCTCTCCGGTAGGGGAGCGATCAGGTGGATCGGTTCCGCTTTGAACCAGGTCGGGATCATGGATCCTTGTTGGACTTAACAATATGGTATCAGCAGCAAGGCTATCGGTACCGGTTTTGTGTACGATCTCGTAGCTTGCAATCACAGAGTCATAGCCGGGTTTACCTGCTTTAACCTGTACTTTCTTTGTATTCGTTAAACTGAAATGATATCGTCCGAGACTATCAGCTATCACCGTGAGCGGATCAAAAGGATAGTCACTGTTTTCTTTCTCTTCGCCATTCTGTTTTGCAACTTCATCTCCATTTGGATTTCCGTTGGCATCAACTCCAAGCAAATGTCTCAGGTTGATTACCGCGCCCGGGATCGGTAAGCCGCTCACCTTGTCTACAACCACACCGGAGAAGTATTGTGAGTTTGCACGGTTGTATGCAAACATCTCAAGACAACAATCAGAATTACGGTCAGAACTTAACCAGCCATTGCCCCAGAGGTTCTGGCTGTCTGTACTGATAAAGTATAGATCGTCTTTTGAAGAGTTGATAGGCGAGCCCGGATTTGTAACAAACTGCCATTGCAAGGTATTGAAATCACCTGCAGAAGAATAAATATCGAATCCACCCATACCAACACGGCCATTGCTCGAAAACAATAACTGACCGGTGTTTTGATGGTAGAAAGGTGACATATCGTCTTTGGCGGTATTGATCGTAGTGCCCATGTTGATCGCCTGAACCGAATTGAGATTTTCGTCGATCGGTGCATACCAGATATCGTAAAGTCCTGAACCACCTGGCCTGTTTGAAGAGAACAATATGTATTTCTGATCAGCAGTTATAAATGGTTGGGTACTGTTTGAACCTTCTATATTGAATGGTGCACCAAGTTTTTCAGGTGTGCTCCAGCCACTTTCTTTTTTGGTTGTGCGATAGAGCGCAGAGATTCTCTTGCCATCTTTATCCGCCCAACGTGTGAAGATCATTGTCTTTCCTTCTTTATCAAAGGTTGCAAGACCTTCATGATAACCCTGTGGTGAAGCGATCGGCAATACACGCGCACTGTCCATCACTTTGCCACCTGATACCGAGTTGTACAATCTCGCGAAGTAGGCATATTTGCCTTTCTTCATTGCAGAACTGTCAACAAATATCGAAGTAAATACAAATGCTTTTTTATCAGGAATTACAAGCGCATAAGCTGAGCGGTTAAGATTGTTCTGCTCTGGCTTTACAGTAACGTGAACCGGATTGTTTGCTGCCTGGTCACGGATGAACTGGAGATTCTCAAGCTCGAAATACGCATTGTCTTTCCATTCATCATCTTTCGGATAATTGGTGATAAAAGCAGTGAGCACTTTTTCAGCACTATCGTATTTTCTATTCGTTCTTAAGGTAACACCGTGCCAGTATTCGCTAAGTGGATTGTGACCGGGTAGGGCAGAAGCTTCGCCATACCATTTTTCGGCCTGTGTAAAATCATGTGTAAGTCTGTAACTCTCTGCCAGGTTATATGTGGCATCATGTCTTGGGGTTCTTACTTCAACTGTAGTGTCCTTGCCTCTCTTACGTACAAGGAACGGATCTGATACACCTTTAACTGATTTCTCATCAGAAAGATATTGTTCAAACAACTGTGCTGCTTCAAAATACTTCCTGTCATGGAAATACTCCTGGGCCTGGGTATAGACCGTCTTCTTCGGGAAGAGCCGCTGCGCGTGTGCGCCCTTCGGCGCACTGCACAAAACAAACGAAACCAGCACAGGCAGTAAGAGAAGCCGCCTGGCTATCCGGTTGTTTTTACAGTGTTTGAAAATATGATGCATAGGGTATCAGTTAGTTATCTGTTCTTCTTAATGAACTTAATTTCTGCCGGATTATTGTCTATGTTAAAAACGTGGGCAATAAAAAGGCTTTGTATTTGATTCGCTGTTTGATCTTAATCCTACAAATGAGATCGAAACTTCCATACTGTTTCTTGCTGTTGCGCTTGCACGGTTATCAAGCCCGCTTACATCGTAGCTGAAGCCAACTGTGAGACCTTTATGAAAGAATCCCGCAAAAGGAGACACAGCATCTTTAAAGCGCATATTCGCACCAAACATCACATCTGTTTCTTTTGCTGCCGACAACTGGAAGTAAGCACCTACCATTTTCTCCTGTGCATTTCCCTGGCGCATATACAATACATTGGGAACAAAATCGAACATATCAGAAACCGCTATACGTGCACCTGCGTGAAAGCTGTGACGCATCGGCAGCCTTTGTTTGGCATCATCCGAGATGTAAGGATCAACGGGTCTTGTTAAGTGTGAAGCGGAATAGCCTCCGAATAAGTGTACCGTTTTATTTGGTGTACCATCATAATATATGATACCGGCTCCTGCATCAAATGCTGTGTTGCCTGAATTATTCAAAGTTTCACCAGAGATCGCTCCCGGATCAAACCCAACACCAGCCGACCATTGCGACCCAAACTGGAATTTATTCATATTGAATCTTCTGTCCAGCACACCAAGCTGCATGGCCATCACCAGGTGATGATTGCCAAAAGCAACACCGGTGTACGCACCACTGATGGTTGCATTGGTATATTGATATGCTTTATCATTTGAATACTGATGCAGCATATTCACTCCAAAATTCATATTCTTTGAGGAAACCGCTTCACCTGCAACACCAATAGTAGACAGAGATCCACCATATTGATTGCGCCAGATTCCGGAAACACGATACTTTCCATCCATTGCTCCTGTAAGTGCAGGATTCAACGTCATCGGCTGAATAAAATATTGAGAAAAATGCGGATCTATCTGTGCTTTGGAAACACGCGGCATGAATGCTGCAAGGATGCATGCTGCTAAAGTGATAGAAAGACGGTTTCTCATATCTCGTAGTTTTCGAATTGGACTTTTTGTTCTTAATCTATTATCGCAACAGGTTGATATTTCCTTTCCTGTTTATGATAATATCATTATACATGGTTGCTTTTACTGTGTAGATGTAAACTCCCGCAGGTTGTTTTTTACCTTTGTAAGTTCCATCCCAACCTTTCTGATTATCATTAGTTTGATAAAGCAATTCACCCCATGAATTATAGATTCTTATATCAACGGCTTTTATTGAACTTCCGTATACTCTGAACACATCATTTTTTCCATCACCGTTCGGAGTCATCGCGTTAGGGATGAAGAAGTCTTTAAGATCATGATCAACCTGGATCATAATGGAAGCCGTATCAAGACATCCTTCAGTTGAGCGTGCAACTACTGTAAACAATTTCGCACTGTCGCTCATTACGTATGATTGTGTTGGTGCTGTCTGATTTGGCAGATACTGTAAAGGCATCCAGGCAATAACACTGTACGATTGACTTGAAAGTGTACTCAGCAATACTGTTGAACCAATTGGCGCATTCAGCTTGTCTGCTGACAGTGCAACCGAGAATGATCTTACCTGAACATTTACCGTGTCAGTAGCCACACATCCCAGCGGACTTGTTGCAGTCACAATATATTGTGTTGTTGCTGAAGGTCTCACCACGATGTTGTCGCCCGCGGGCTGATTCAGCCATACGATTGTATTACCCGCAGAAGAAGCAAATAGAGTGAGACTATCATATCTGCATACAAGTGTGTCGTTGCTTGCTGTCAATACCGGCTGATCATTGATCACAACCAACACCGGCAATATTGAAGTTTCACAACCACCAGGTAATGCACCTTTGATATAATAAACACCACTTGCATTGATTGCTGAAGGTGCGCTTACAGCAATGGTACCGGCAGCATCACTGTAATAGCTGTAAGTGAGACCCGCAGTGCTTCCACTTGTTACAGAAGTAGCAGTCAGATCAACTGTGGCCGGCGCACAAACCGCTGCAGGATTATTCACTACAAGTACAGGAACCGCTTCGATGGTGACTGTGGTTGTTGCAGTTGACGGACAGGTACCGTTTGTGAAGCTGTATGTAACGGTATAGTTACCTGGTGTGCTCGTTGCAACATCAATCGCACCGGTTGTTGTATTTAATGAAAGACCCGCAGCTGCAGAATACGTTCCGCCTGCCTGGCCCGTTCTTGTAACATTTGCCGTTGTTGGGATTGCAACACAATATGGCCCTGCATAACTGATTGTTGCAACCGGTAAAGGATTTACAACCACGCTTACAGCCTGGAGCGGGGTGGTACATCCTCCCGGCGTGGTTCCCCGGACATAATAAGTTCCGCTTGTTCCTATCGCAGATGGATTAGCTACAGGACTTGTGCCAGCCGCATCAGAAAAATAGGTATAAGTTAGTCCTGCTGTGCTTCCGGTTGTGATCGTTACACTTGTCAGATCTATTGTTAATGGTGCACAAACGGCAGCCGGATCTGTTACCACAAGTGTTGGTGTTGGTTCAATGGTAACCGTTGTGGTTGTTGTATTCGGACAGGTTCCGTTAGTGAAATTGTAAGTAACTGTATAAGTTCCCGGTGTGCTTGTGCTGAGATCAATTTCGCCGGTGGTTGCATTGATCGCAAGACCTGAAGGAGTTACAGTGTAGGTTCCACCTGTTGTACCGGTATGCGTTACAGGAACTGTTCCGGTGGCCGCACAGAATGGTGACCCGGGATAGCTGATAGTAGCTACCGGTAACGGATCTATTATTACAACCACAGGTACCAGATCAGATACACAACCGTTGACATTTGTACCACGGATATAATATGTGCCACTCACTGCAATTGCTGATGGATTTGCAACAGTAGTCGTACCTGCCGCATTTGAATAGTATTGGTAAGTAATACCTGTAGTACTTCCGGCTGTTACAGCAGGAGCAGAGATATCAACAGTCATTGGTTCACAAACACGCGCCGGATCTGTAACTGTTACAGTTGGTGGTGTATCGATCACTATTGTGGTGGTTGTTGTATTCGGACAGGTACCGTTCGTGAAACTATAGGTAATAGTGTAAGTGCCTTCTGTGCTTGCAGTAAGATTTACAGCACCCGTATTTGCATCGATCACAAGACCGGCAGGCGAGGCTGTGTAAGTTCCCCCTGACTGACCGGTACGCACAACCGAAATTGTTCCGGTTTCTTTACAGAATGGTGAGCCTGGATAGTTGATCGTAGCAACTGGTAATGGGTCGATGGTCACAACAACAGGTAAGGTATCAGTAACGCAACCACCAGCGGTAGTTCCAACGATATAATAGGTACCGGCAACTGAAATGGATGACGGATTACCAGTGGTTATTGTACCTGCGGCATTTGTGAAATACTGGAAAGTAAGGCCAGGTGCAGATCCTGCAGTTATTGCAGCAGCTGTGATATCAACCGTCAGGGGTTCGCAAACCGGCGCAGGATCAGTGATCACGAGCAGTGGCTTGTCTTCGATTGTTATAGTTGTTGTAGTTGTATTATCACAGGTTCCATTACTGAAACTGTAAGTAATTGTATAAGTGCCTGCTGCGCTTGCACTAAGATTAATGGTACCGGTTGTTGCATTAATGCTGAGACCTGCCGGGCTTGCTGTATAAGTTCCTCCAGCCTGTCCGGTTCTTGTAACCGTTGCGGTTCCATTCATACAGAATGGTGATCCTGTATAACTGATAGTCGCAGTTGGCGGCGCAAGGAATGTTACAGTCACCGGCTGGATCGCAGTGAAACATCCGTTGGCTGTACTTCCCTGGATATAATAAGTTCCGGCTACACTAACAGCTGAAGGATTTGAAAGTGGGGTGGTACCCGCTGCATCTGTAAAGTATTGATATGTTAACCCCGTCGTGCTCCCCGAAACAACTGCAGGATCTGTAAGATCAACTGTTGTAGGAGGACAGACCGGTGCAGGATTATGTGTTACAAGTGTTGGTGTATTCTCGATGGTGACGCTGGTAGTTGTGGTGTTTGGACAGTTGCCATCATTAAAAGAATAAGTAATAGTGTATGTACCAGG
>JBEVNF010000236.1:0-4893 GCA_040508255.1 Flavitalea sp. | reverse complement strand
TCTTCGGGCCGCAGGGTACCTGGACCGGTGGTAAAGAAAAGGCACCGGCGGCTATCTGCCGTAAGGTTGCAGAAGCGCAGGATGGCGGTACAATCGAAGTTTGGGGTGATGGTAAACAAACCCGTTCATTCCTTCTTGTTCACGAATGTGTTGAAGCGATCCGTCGCCTGATGGAAAGTGATTTTATCGGACCAGTAAATATTGGTTCTGAAGAGATGCTGAGTATCAATGATCTGGTTCATCTCGTAGCAGATGTTGCTGGAAGACTATCAACATCAACAATATTCCGGGTCCTGAAGGCGTTCGGGGACGTACATCAGACAATGCCCTTATTCAAAAGGAGCTTGGCTGGGCACCATCAAGACCATTGCGTGAGGGTATCGAGGTTACTTATAAGTGGATCGAGGCCCAGGTTTACGCGAACCAGGAGGTGATGGCGTGAGTTTAGAAAGTAAACGCATCAATATATCGGAAGTGGAAGGTGTAACAACCTCTCATAACACCGGAACGAAAAAAGTTTTATTGCCTGCAAACGAGCAACCTGTTTTAATCAAACAGGTTGCTTTGGGCATTTTAGAACAGGGTGAAAAGGTTAGTGCGCATACTCATCCTGATATGGATGAACATTATTTTTTCCTGCGTGGTAATGGTATTATGCGTGTGGATGATCAGGTATACCGGCTGGCACCAGGTGATTTTATTCTGGTGAAAGCGGGTTCAGAACACGAGCTGCTTTGCGATATTGAAAAGCTGGAATTTTATTACCAGGGATTTCAATTATTAAGCCCGTAACTTTCAGAACATGAAGAATAACCGTGTCCACATTGCATTTCTTGATACACTCGCACTGAATATTGCGATCATGACCTGTGCAATGATCTTTGGCAGTGGAATAAATACCGCCAATGAATCATTTTATATGCGATTCTATCTTTTCATGAACATCGCATGGTTGTCTATCAGTCTTGTTTTTTCTCTTTATAAAGACTGTTATCGTGTTGCGTTCGAATTGTTCTGCAGAAGATCAATGAACGTATACTTTGCATGGGCCGGTGTAGTGCTTGTTTATCTTTTCTTCTGGCGCCAGATCGAAATTTCCCGGCTGTTCATCACCGTTAATATCTGTGGGTTTGGACTGTTGATACTTTTCAACAGGTTTATCTTTCTCACCAACACATATCCTCGCGCGACAAGCCATTCGATAAAAAATATTATGATCCTTGGCTATAATGATGTGGCAATGAAGCTCGCGAAGTACATCGAGCAGAAAGATGAAAACGCAAGGATCATCGGATTTTGTGATGCAAACGAAAATGTGCACAGTCTTTCAAATTATCCAATCATCAGTGATGTGCAGGGTGCTATGAAAGTTTCAGGAAAGTATGGTGTGAATGAGATTTATTCAACCATTGCTCCGGAAAAAAATGACCATGTGTTCAAGATCATGAAACAGGCAGATCAGCAGTGTATACGTTTCAAACTTATCCCTGATCTTCCTTTTGAGAATACAAGACAAGGGCATCTGAGTTATATGTATGATATGCCTGTGATTTCTCTGCGCAGCGAACCGCTTGAAGCAGAAAGAAGCCAGATGCGTAAACGTGCGTTTGATTTCATGGTTAGTTTGTTGGTTACTGTTTTTATATTATCATGGCTGATCCCGATCATCAGTATGATGATCTGGCTCGAAGAGCGCGGCCCGATATTTTTTGTTCAGGACAGGAGCGGAAAGAACAACGAAGCTTTCCCCTGTATCAAGTTCCGGACGATGAAGGTAAATAATGAGTCGAATTCGAGACAGGCAACAAAGAATGATGACAGGTTGACTAAAGTGGGTAAGATCCTGAGAAAAACAAGTCTTGATGAATTTCCGCAATTTATCAATGTGCTCAGGGGTGAAATGAGTATTGTGGGTCCCCGTCCGCACATGCTCAGACACACTGAACAGTATTCAAAAGAAATTGGTCACTACATGGTTCGTCAATTTATGAAACCAGGTATCACAGGTTGGGCACAGGTGAATGGTTTCAGGGGTGAAACCAGAACACTCGACCAGATGGAAAAACGTGTTGAACATGATCTGTGGTATATGGAGAACTGGAGCCTCTGGCTCGATGTAAGGATCATATTTATGACTGTATTTAACGCTCTTAAAGGGGAAGAAAATGCATTCTAAATCTCAATTGTATTGGTTTGAATTTATACAGCTTACACGAAAATGTAAAGAGATCTGCGTTGATTGTATTACTGGTGATGCTCACCGGTACTTCAAATGCTGTTACATATTATTTTTCGACTTCAGAGGGCGATGATAACCGGACGGCAGAACAGGCAATGTCTCCGCGAACACCCTGGAAGTCGATAGAAAAGCTGAACGAATTCTTCAAACAACTCAGGCCCGGCGATTCAGTAGTATTTAAATCGGGCGAACATTTCTTTGGAACCATAAAAGCAACCCGCGCCGGAACCGATTCTGCACGGATTTATTTTTCCACCTACGGAGGTCCCCAACGCGCAGTGATCACAGGCTTCACTGAAATACTGGAATGGGAAGATACCGGCAATGCTATCTGGAAAGCATCACTGACAAAGAATGTTGATGTGAATGTAATGATAGTTGATGGCTACAACACACCTATGGGCAGGTATCCAAATTTCAACAAAGAAGATGGTGGCTTTTTAAAGATCGAATCACATGATTCACTTAACCATATATCAAATCATGATCTTGTTGACACGGTTGACTGGAAAGGCGCCGAAGCTGTGGTTCGCAAAAATCGCTGGATCATAGATCGTGATCCGGTCATAGATCATAGTGGGCAGGAACTGCAGATCAAACCTACTTCAGGATATGCAATCAATAATGGTTATGGGTTCTTTATTCAAAATCATAAGGGCACACTTGATCTTGATGGCGAATGGTATCATCAAAAGGATTCAGGTGTTGTATTTATGAAAAGCGGTATAAGCCCTGCAGAGCGTGGAGTAAGAGCAAGTGTGAACGAAGATCTTTTTATTGCACATAATTTCGGCTCATTTAAAATTTCACATCTTGTATTTGAAGGAGCTAACAGTACAATTGCACGTATACAGAATGCTGAGAATGTAACTTTTGATAGTTGTACTTTCAGGTATGCCGGGAACCGCGCGGTGTTCGCTATTTCTTCAAAGCGTGTAAGCATTACAAATTCGGAAATCACAGAGATCAATAATGTTGCGCTTTCATTTGATCCGGGATCGAGATTTGCGCAAATGAGAAACAACCGTATCACAAAAGTTGGTGTGGTGCCTGGTAGTTCAGCTTCGGGTAATGAAAGTTCTCATGCAATAGTTTCGAAGGGGAACAATGCAGTTATTGAGAACAACTTTATTGATAGCATTGGTTATATCGTGATCAGGTTTGAGGGAAATGATCTCCTGATCAAAAATAATTTCATCAATCACTTCCTGATGACCAAGGATGATGGTGCCGCAATCTATACATGGAAGGGTGCTAAGAATACTGTTCAGAACTGGAACCGGAAGATCATTGGAAATATTATTCTGAATGGTGAAGGCGAAAGATTCGGAGCTGAAAAAGATGAACATATTATCGCTGCGGGAATCTATCTCGATGATGCAGCTGACCATATCGATGTAATTAATAACACTGTTGCTAACTGCAGTTATGCCGGTTTATATCTTCATAACACACAATATATAAAGGTAGAAGCCAATACTTTTTATAACAACGGACAGCAGGTGTCTATGGTGCATGACTGGTTTGCCATCAAGAGTCCGATCAGGGAAATAAATTTTACTGACAATGTTTTGTTTTCGACCCAGGCCGATCAGAACGTACTTGCCATAAGGTCTATCAAAGATGATATTGCTGAAATGGGGTTGTTCAATAACAACCATTACAATCGCCCCAGGGATAGAAATTTCTTTATTGAGACCGAAGTGAAGCGGAATGACGAAGAGATTTCCGAATTACTTGATACTGAGGGCTGGCAGATCGGTTATAAACATGATCTTGAAACATCGTCAACCGGAATCAGCCGTGAGCCTGTGTTCAAAAGCAGGATTCTCGACAGCAACAGGGTAGAGAACGGCGAGTTTAAAGCCGGTAAGCGTGATGAGGTTTGTATATCATCAAAAGGCGCATGCTCCGTTGATTGGGTAAAGGAGAGTTCACTTGATGGTGGTGCTTTGCGTGTAAGTTTTCCCGATAAAACAAAGGAGAACAAGGCAAGGTTGATGCTCGGAATTGGCAAAGTGGAAGATGGTAAAACCTACGCAATAAGATTTACCATTGTTGGTAAACCAACGATCGTGCCTCTGCAGCTTAACATACAAACAAAGAACCGTCCGTTTATCACTATAAGTGAAACCAAGTTATTCAAGCTTGCGGGCAAGCGTAATGAGCATACGATCTATCTCCGTGCTGTAAGAACAGAAGAGAATGCTGCACTTGTATTTGAGATACAGAATCCCAACAGTGATATAGACTTAGATAATCTTGAAGTAAATGAAGCGATCGTTACGGAAGAGTTTCCCGATCAGAATATCAGGTTTGAATACAATGCATCCCAAAATCCAAAACGTATTGATCTTAACACAGATCATGTAGATGGCAGAGGGACAGCTTATTCCGGTGTGATCACGCTGAAGCCATTTTCTTCTGTGATCCTGATTGAAGAGAAGAAGAGAGAAGGAACCAGTGAAACAAAGGTTGAACAAACCGATGGCAAATAATTTCTTTTGCTTAATGGGATAGATTATCTGGCTTAGCCTTATACGGCATGCGGATCCTCAGTAATCCTAAACCAGTTCCCCGAGTCATCCGCAAAAGAAGCTTCGTACTGACCAAGGAAACCTTCACCTGGTTCCATCAAAAACTTCACACCCCTT
>JBEVNF010000230.1:0-4782 GCA_040508255.1 Flavitalea sp. | reverse complement strand
GAATGAGATGAGCTGTTACCATATTGAGGGGTAAATTTGAATTCATCGATGATAGTACCATCCGATGCATTTACTATCTTAAAAATAGTTGTCGAAGTTGTGCCCGCTTCGTCATCGCTGGTGAGACGATACTTACCATCGAAGCTCATATCCCAGTTTGCAAACGAATAAGAATTATAGCGAAAATGAACATCCTGGATCTTTGTGTTAAGATCGATCGTATAGATTGTACCGGCAGATGTGAACATTACCTTGCCCGGATAAGTGCCCGATCCGCCTGAACCCCCTCCCACTGACTCATCTTTATTCCTGGAGCAGGATGCGGTTACGAATAATGAAAGAATTATGGCCGTTTTTATTGTAAACTTCATAATCAGAGATTTATAAAGTGAACCACAAATTTACCTTCACCTTCAATGGGAGACAATCCACGAAAACAAGGGTTTTCTTAGAAACTCAATGATGGCATTTCAGTTCAGTTTTGTAAATTCGGGTCAGACAACAGCCATAATGAACTGATTTTTAGTGGCATTACTCCATCATTTGTAAACAACAATTGTCTCACATGACAAATAATTCAAGAAGAAAATTCATCACAACTGCGGCTACACTGGCAGCGACAGCGCCGGTGGCCACAGCTAATATCGGTAACATGGAAAAAGCAAAATATCCACTCGTACATCATGTGTTCTTCTGGCTGAAGAACCCTGGCTCAACAGCAGATCGTGATCGCATTGTTGAAGGTCTCAAAACACTAAAAGGAATCAAGGCGATCAAGGAACTTCGGATTGGCATAGTTGCTGATACTGAGAAACGCGATGTTGTTGATTCGAGCTGGGCGGTTTCTGAACTGATGTTCTTCGAAGACACAAAAGGACAGGCAGAATACCAGGTGCACCCGATCCACCAGAAGTTTATTAAAGACTGCGGGCATCTCTGGGAAAAAGTTATCGTATATGATGCGATAGATGTATAACTTATAGAAAGGTCCCGCAGTTGCGGGACCTTGTTGTTTAAAAAGTATATCTGAAAAACGGCACGGGCCCACCGGTACTGCTCAATGAACCATAGTGATTGGGATTCGTTAACAATTGTTAAGATCATTTAAAACGGTATGTCTCCTTCATCTTTTTGTGAAAAACAACTTCGAGTTCCTGCACTTTATCTTCATAAAGCTTACGGTCCGCAAATACTGATGTATCATAGGCATCTCCCGGCTTACGCTTTTCGTGCAAATCGAATTGACTTGCATGGGAAGCCACCCACAGATCAAACTCAACAGTCTTTAAACCTTCAAAAGTGAATGTATAATCTTTCGCTATCCCGGGATATCCCGGAACATCATCTAGATTCTTATCGGTAATAATAGAAGGAAGATTGGCGATCAGCACCCGATAAGTTTTTGCAGAATCCTTCACATCAAGCAGAAAACTGCATGAACCTTTTGTATGACCCGGATGATGAAGCATTACCAATTTGGTTTTACCAAGTGAAACAGTATCCTTATGATGAAGGATTTTATCAGCTCTCACCGGCGCAAAGGTCATCCCATACCTGCCCATTTCATAATCCGTACTTCCACCGCTTAAAAGCACATCGGCATCACCTTCATCCACATACAGCTTCGCACCCGTCTGTTTCTTAATGGCCGCCATTGCAGCAACATGATCATAGTGCGCCTGCGTGGTAAGAAGAATTTTGATGTCAGCATATTTAAATCCAAGTTTTTCAATGCTCTTCCTGATCTGAGCAGCAGATGTAGCCAGGCCAGTGTTGATCAATATGTTTCCCTGATCGGTTGTAACAAGATACGCGGCCAGGTCATATGTGCCCACGTAATACAAATTACCTGCGATACGGAAAGGTTCATAGGCTTGCTTCCAGGAATCAGGCGACTTAGGCTCAGTTATTTCCTGAGCATAGCCGGTAAGTGTTGGAAGTGTCAGCATGAAACACAGGAGCAGATAAGTACACTTTAGATTTTTCATGGTTAATGCATTCCTGATAAAACTAGCACTTCAACAAAACCTATCCAAATATTAAGGATCATACATCGGACTACAACATCAGTAGATCGGGAAACTTTTTTATCAACCGCATTCGGGAGTTTTGTGTAAAATCAAAAGCACATGAAAATAGTCATAACAGGCTCACTTGGTCATATCAGTCGCCCGCTTACAAGGAATCTTGTAGCACAAGGTCACGAAGTTATCGTAATCAGCAGCAAAGCCGAACGACGGGATGAAATCGGGAACGCCGGAGCCAAAGCCGCAATCGGAAGTGTGACTGACAGCGATTTCCTGGCAGCCACCTTTAGAAACGCCGATGCAGTTTATACCATGGTACCCCCTCCCTCAGATTTCCATGACCCAAACTTCGATGTACATGGCTATTCAGATGCTGTGCGAAACAGTTATTTTCAAGCTTTGACCGGGTCAGGTGTCAAACACCTTGTAAACCTCAGCAGTTGGGGCGCACACCGGAGTGAAGGTATTGGTGGCATTGCGGCTTCTTATCACACAGAACAGTTGCTTAATAAACTCAAGGATGAAATGACCATCGTACATATCCGTCCAACCTCCTTCTACTATAATTTCTTTGCTTTTGTTCCGATGATCAAATACAAAGGTCAGATCGAACTGAATTACGGCGGAGAGGATATAGTATCAGTTGTTGCCCCTGCCGATATTGCTGAAGTGGTTGCGGAGGAGCTGGTAAAAACGGACCTGGAAATGAAAGTGAGATACGTGACCAGCGATGAACTATCCTGTAACGAGATCGCGTCAATCCTCGGCGTCGCTATCGGAAAACCGGAGCTGCAGTGGATCCGGATTTCGGATGAGGCTTCAAAAGCCAATTTGCTTGCGGCTGGTCTTTCACCGGCAATGGCGACCAATGTGGCAGAGATCCAGGGAGCAATTCACAAGGGTTATCTCGCAGAAAACTACAAAAAACATAAACCCCCATTCGGAAAAGTTAAAACTGCCGATTTCGCGAAAGAATTTGCCATGGCGTTCAACCGGAAATAAATAACTTGTAATCATGCCTGCGACACCACCGGTGCATATCCGCACAATCACTGAGTACCACCAGGAGATGGGTTTACCAAAACCTGAACACCCATTGATCAGTATTATCAACTTTGATCTGCATTTAAAACAGCATTACAAGGGTTCATCAAATTGGGTATTTGATTTTTATACAATTGCACTCAAACGAAACTTCAAAGGCAAGATCAAATATGGGCAGCAGGAATATGATTTTGATGAAGGCATAATGACTTTCATGTCACCCGGACAGGTGCTCCGGATTGAGTTGAATGAAAATGAACAAAACAATCATTCAGGATATCTCCTGTTATTACATCCTGATTTTCTATGGAACACCCCACTGGCAACAAGGATCAATCAATATGAATTCTTTGAATACCGGGTGCATGAAGCATTGTTCCTGTCTGAAAAAGAAGAACAAACCATTATTAATACACTGAAACAGATCCAGCATGAATACCATGGCCATATTGACAAATTCACCCAACACATAATTGTTGCTCAGCTTGAAGTGTTGCTGAACTATGCTGAACGTTTTTTTCAACGACAATTTATCACCAGGAAAATCTCTGGTTCAAAGATCTTATCGCGTCTTGAAGATCTGATCAATAAATATATTGACAGCGATAAACTTGTACTCGATGGACTTCCCTCCGTAAAGTTGCTTTCTGATCAACTCAGTGTTTCGCCAAATTATCTCAGCGCATTGATGAAAACCCTGACCGGCAAAAGCACCCAGCAACATATCCAGGACAAGCTTATCGACAAAGCAAAACTTCAGCTTACAACAACCGATTTATCAGTGAGCGAGATTGCGTACAGCCTGGGCTTTGGACATCCACAATCATTCAGCAAACTTTTCAAACTGAAAACCAATTCGTCACCGCTTGAATTTCGCGCGTCATTTAACCGGAATTAGCAGAGTGATCGGGTAATACTTTTGCTTCAGATCAGTATCTTTAAGTATGCTGAACAAAAAAGTATTGAATGTTTGTTTGTTTGCGATCCTTAGTGCCGTCTCCGCACAGTCATGCGCAAACGATAACAGGGACAAGGCAAGTCAAAATCTGCCTGAGGACACGAGCGGGTATCAGGTTCCCAAAATAGAACTGATCAAAACTTCAGAACCCGCCGTTCAGTCCAGAAAGGTTGGCACAAACAATATTCTGTTCGATTTTGGCAACGATGCTTTTGGCCAGGTTAAACTGACTATAGAGGCGGTGAACGACAATGATACGCTTACAGTATTATTGGGTGAAATGCTTTCGCCTGATGGTCACATAAACAGCAAACCACCTGGAACAGTGCGATTCCGTGCACTGCCAATCACTTTAAAGAAAGGCATTAACACTTGTACACCGATCATCCCTTCTGACAAAAGAAACACGGGAAAGAATGCAGTGTTGATGCCCGTAGAAATTGGTGAGGTGCTACCATTCAGGTACGCAGAACTCAGAACAGAACCAGAAAGATATGATATCCGCAATGTATCAAGAGATATAGTGACTATCAGATATGATGATAGTGCTTCGTCCTTCACCAGTTCAGATAGTATGCTTAACAGGATCTGGGATCTTTGCAAGCATACTATGAAGGCAACCACTTTTTCCGGTTACTATGTTGATGGTGACAGGGAGCGGATTCCATATGAGGCTGATGCTTTGATCAACCAGCTTTCACATTATGCCACCTATCCTGAATATACCATTGCAAAAAGAACATTAGACTATCT
>JBEVNF010000482.1:0-4047 GCA_040508255.1 Flavitalea sp. | reverse complement strand
AATTATTGCTGCCCCAAAATCACCGGCGTCTTTCCATCAGTGATAATTACTTTATTCTGCGTATTCCTTATCGCTTCAATCCACTGCTCCTGCAATACTTTCGAATCAAGACCTGCAGCTCTCACACGATTCGCTTCTGCATCGATACGCGCCTTTTGAAGATTCATTTCTGCAACCTGCAATTCATTCCTCACCTGCTCTGCCTGCTGCTTCGCATTGTTACGACGCTCGATGGCTTCGGTCATTGATGGCGGTGGCTTAAGACCTGATGTAAGTGCATTAAGCGTAAAAAATTTCGTTTCAAACTCTTTCTTCAACCTTGTTTCAACAGCGGTTTCAAATGAGTTTAGATTGTTCATTATCGAATCGGTAGTAAAGTTGCGCGCTTCTTCACGATAGGCATTTACCACAAGCGCATTGAGCACGCCAGCTTCAATGTTATCCATGATCATATTTATATCATCGATACCAACATGCTTGTAATGAAAGATAATATCAACGCCTTTTCCGCGGATTGCCTGGTATGTTAATGATGGATCTACCGAGAATACACCTGCATCTTTGGCGGTGATCACTACTTCTGAAGGATCACTTTTTTGTTCGAACATCGGAACCTGGTAAAGTTCTGAGCCAGGCCCGAGTATACCTTGCGAACCTGTAACTGCTTTAAAGTCTTCTTTGCCATTACGGCCATAACCGGTCATCAATACACCTTCATAGTTTGGTGTTACGCGGTTACAGGTACAGGCCGTCACAGACATGATTGCGACCAGGAGGATCGAATGAGTTAGTTTTTTCATGGTTGATTTTGGTGTATAATTGATTGAGTATGTATCGGCTATCGTTTCAGTTTATTGAAAACAACATAGATGAACAGCATTAAGTGAAGAAAGCCGGTTGCCCAGGCTGCGTATGGATATGGGCCACGGAAAATCCATAGATGCAGTAAGATCAGGAGGAAGTTGACTGCAAGAAAGACGATCCAGAATGTTATTTGTCTCATAATCAGCGATAAGGTTACGCTAATTAAGCTAAAAAAAGTCAATATCGGAAGGGATTGAGGAAATATCGGGCACTACAAAAAAGTAAAAAGCTCGTTTGTTAATGCTTAATTGACTTTGCCTGGTGCATTGTTAAAGAGAAGCCCAACCCTGTTGCTTTTTCAATCTCCTTAAGCGACACGATATGGGTTTTGATAGACAGATCTGCAGCAGCATTGCTCTTAAGCAGCGCTACCTGGTTCAAAAGAAAGCAAGCGATGGCAAGCTCATTATCAAACACCAGCACCACTTTCCAAAAGCTTTGAGGCACGAGAAAGTTTTGTTTCACTTTTATGCGGCCGATCAATTGCTCGGTCTCACCCAGCGCCGGATCATCTGCTTTCAATACCGGTCCGCCAAAGCTGATGGCTTTACCATATTGCTCCGTGATCGCTCTCTCCCACTCTTCTATTTTCAACCACCAGCCCTGGTTCATTTGTGCCAGTTGCGGGGCAGTATTGGTCCAGAAAAAGGATTGCCGGTTTGCAAGTTGTGCCTGCCTCAGATCACCCCAGGCAACTGAACGCGGTGAAATGATATGCCCCCTGTCATAATCAGTATTCCGGTAATGTTCATTACCCGGCTGAAACGACGCGGGCAGCAAAGGATCGGGCATCCATTTATCTCCCCTTTCAACTTCCTTGTTGTATGGCTGAAGATTAGCCGCCACATACCATGGCAGCCTTCTCGCAGGATTCATCACAACACTGAAATGCAGATACCTGAATTCATCTCCAACACCAGTGATGGAAGGCATCTCCACTTCCACACCCAGGGCATCAGAAACAAATCCGGGTCTGACATTATCCACTCTTGAAGGCGGAGCGAGTTTCGAAATGCCCGTCAGTAATTGTTCAAGTTTTGGATGGGGTTCTTCCGGTTTCCAATTGTCGAGCATTACATTTTGTAACGTTTGCCACGCTTCAGGGATGCCGGTATTATCCAGCGTAACAGGAACAAGTCTTTTTAAAGCCTGTGCAACAGCGGCTTCTTTTTTAACCCATTCACTGCCGGCTGAGTTTCCGGTCCATAAAACCAACTCGAATTTTGCAGCAAGCAGATGGCTCATCAGCATATCTTCCCAGATTGTACCAACATAGATCTTTTCATCGAACCAAACGGCAAAACCTTCTGAAGTCAGCAGCTCATAAAACTTCCGCGCGATCTTTATATCCTTGCGGGAATAGCTGATGAATACGTCCACAAGAATGCCATCCTGCTGCGCGGATGTCAGGGACTTTTTCTTTTTTGTATGGGTGGATTTAACCTGCATTTGAGATTTGCATCATTGCACATGAAAGTTAATGAGTTTCAATCTGCGCAAAAAGAATAATAATCCGGAATAAAAATACCAGGTTGAGATGTTTTAAAATTAAAATTAATCTGATGGATAGTTTTTCAATAACAACATCCGGAAACCCGTAACGAGCCTCAGTTTCGGAGCCCTATTTTTGATGCTATACCTGTAATCCCAACCCTGCAAGCTGATTGTTATTCGCCAAATTCAACTTAAATCCAATGAAGAAAAATTTGCAGGTTCCACTAAAGTACAAGCCGTTCAAAGCTGATCCAATCATAACTTCCCCTTTGAGGGTTGTTCGCGATGAAGTTGATGCTTCAAAGAAGAAAGGTCCTTCAAAACGTTTCTGGATCATTTCAGCTATAACTGTTGCGGCATTGGTTGCCGGTTATTTCGCGGTCAGTTTTGTACAGGATGTGATCGATGATGAAGAAGTTCCACAACAGATCCGGCAATCATCCATAGGTGGTGAAAGAACGTTTTTATAGTAACCGGAAAATCTGTATTAAAAATCGAACTATGGGTGGGTAGTCTTAATCAGCAGGGCTCGGCTTCTACTTTCTGCCAAAAATGTTGTTGAAGCAATTGCAGAAGCATGGATCTCATCAAATAAGTTAAGAAAACAAATTCAAATTTTCGATAACTTGTACGATGTCAATGCCCGATACAAAAAAGATTGATCAGTTGCGCGATCTTCCGGATATGATACCGGTATTGCGTGATTCTTTTGAACCCTGGCGCGTAAAGGTTTTCAACAGGGAACAACACGAATGCAGAAACTATCTTTCTCCGAACAGGCGCGACTTTTATAAGATACTTATTGTAACAAAAGGTACAGGGCTTTTCACTACCGGTCTCAACACTTACTATGTTGACAAACCTACTATCATCTTTATTCACCCTACTGACATTATTACCTGGAAAAATCTGACACCGGATGAAGTGGGTGGTTACTATGTTTTGTTCCGCAAAACTTTCAGTGATGAACAACCGATGTTGAAATCGACAATAGAGAAGTATGGATTGTTCAATGACAACAAACGCAAAGTAATATCACTGACCGGGGAAAGGGCCGCAGTGATCTGCCAGCTATTTGAAAAGATGAAATCAGAAGAAATTTCAGCTCAACGTTATAATGAAGATGCGATCCAGACCTATATTCAGCTGCTGATGCTGGAATCGAGCCGGGAAGCGAGTTTTCCCAAACCGGATTCTGTTACGGAAGAGTTCAGGCATATACATGCATTCTTCGACCTGCTTGAGAAAGAAACTGCACAGATCAATTATGAGCATCCCATCAGGTTGCGTAGTGCCAAGGAATTTGCATCGTCACTCGATATACATCCAAATCATCTGAATTCATTACTGAAAAAACACACAGGTGAAAATGTTAGCACACATATCAAAAACAGGCTACTGGAAGAATCAAAGGTTTTATTGTTGCATACTGACTGGCCAATCGTGGATATCGCGGTAAGTATTGGTTTTGCGGAGCAGCCGAACTTTAACCAGTTCTTTAAAAAACATACCGGGACCACACCCGCAAGCTTCAGAAAGAGATATAAGGCTTAGTCGCTCGCCAGTTTTGAAATATTCCCTGCCACATTTTTCGACTCAAACAAATGAATGATCTTCAGTCCAAAGTTCTTTACTGAAGATGGGTGTCTGATTGCGTTTGCACCTTTGAGCACTATATTGTCCGTTGCG
>JBEVNF010000168.1:0-4309 GCA_040508255.1 Flavitalea sp. | reverse complement strand
CGCGGCTTTTTTTATTAATTCCACACTGGATATTAACCCAGCGCTACTCTTTTGAATTCAGTGATCTTAACATCACCAACAGATTTCAGATATTCAGCAACAGTTTTGCTGTTATCCTTAACGAAAACCTGTGCAGTAAGTGTTTGCTCTTTGAAGAAAGCATTCAGCTTACCATCAGCGATCTTGTTGATCATTTCTGCTGGTTTGCCAGCCATCTTAGGATCAGCCTGGATCTGCTCAGTAACGATCGCTCTTTCGCGTTCTACTGTTGCAGCAGGTACTGAGTCTGCATCAACTGCTACAGGGTTCATAGCTGCAATCTGCATTGCAACGTCTTTACCTGCTTCAGCAGATTCTTTGCTCATACCAACCAGTACACCAAGACGGTTTGCACCGTGAATATAAGAAGCAACGTAAGGAGCATCAACTCTTTCGAATTTAGTGATACCGATCTTTTCACCGATGCTCGCAAGTTTATCATTCACGAGATCAGAAATCTTAGCACCATTTATAGAAACAGCATTCAGTTCATCTATGCTTTTTACATTGTTTGCAACAGCTGCATCAGCGATGCTTTGTGCAAATGCAACGAAATCAGCATTCTTACTTACGAAGTCAGTTTCGCAGCTAACACAAACAGCGATACCTGTTTTGTTATCAGCAGTTGTTTGAGCGATAACCACACCTTCCTTTGCTTCACGATCGCTACGAAGCGCAGCAACCTTTGCACCTTTCTTACGGAGCCAGTCGATCGCAGCTTCGAAATCACCATTTGCTTCTGTCAAAGCTTTGCGACAATCCATCATACCCGCACCAGTTGCCTGGCGGAGCTTGTTAATATCAGCGGCTGTAATAGCTACAGTTGACATATAATATTATTTGAAAAATGAAAAATTTAAAGAATCAGATTAACGTGGGCCACCTGGTCCACCTGGTCTGCGGCTCGCACCACCTGGTACACGACGCTTTGGCTGAGTGTTACCTCTAACCTTGCCACCGCCACCACGGCCAGCTTCAGCTTCTGCTTCAGCCTGCATGCGTGCTGCTCTCTTTTCCTTTTCTTCATCACCTGCTTCATCAACTTCTTCATCTTTCGCAGATTGTCTTTCAGCAAGACCTTCAGCAATAGCAGCAGTGATGTATTGGGTAATGATTGCGATAGATTTTGTTGCATCATCGTTAGATGGAATTGCAAAATCAACCTTGTTTGGATCACAGTTGGTATCTACCATACCGAAAGTTGTGATACCAAGACGCTTTGCTTCAGCAAGAGCGATATGTTCGTGACCGATATCGATGATGAACAAAGCTGCCGGTACACGGCCAAGCTGTGAAATACCACCAAGTACTTTATCCATTTTATCGCGGTCGCGTTGCAATTGAAGACGTTCTTTTTTAGTCAGGCTCTCTGCACTTCCGTCACCCAGCATTTTATCGATGCTCTGCATCTTCTTCACGCTCTTACGAACAGTGTTGAAGTTTGTAAGCATACCACCCAACCAACGCTCAGTAACATAAGGCATGTTCACTTTCTTCGCGCAATCAGAAACGATCTCTTTTGCTTGTTTTTTAGTACCAACAAACATGATCTTTTTTCCGCTGCGTGCTACCTGCTTCAAAACTGCAGCAACCTCTGTAAGATGTTCTGTTGTTTTGTTAAGGTCGATGATGTGAATACCTTTCTTTTCAGCAAAGATGTATGGTAACATCTTTGGATTCCACTTCTTGCGGAGGTGACCGAAGTGTACACCAGCCTCCAGCAATTGTTGTTGTAATGAAGTGTTATTTTCCATGTTATTTCTTCTTTGAATAATTTGATTAATGATAAGATTAACGCTTGCTGAACTGGTAGCTTCTACGTGCTTTCTTGTGACCGAATTTCTTACGTTCAACTGATCTTGGATCACGTTTCAGAACGCCTGCAGCCTTCAATGCCGGGCGAATTTCAGGATTTACTTCAACCAATGCACGCGCGATACCGAGTTTGGCTGCTTCTGCCTGACCCTTCATACCGCCACCTGCTGCGTTGATCTTAACATCATATTTGTCGAGAGCCTGGATGGTCTTCATCGGCAATTCAACCTGGTTCTGAAGATAAACCAGTGAGAAATATTGTTTATAGTCTTTGTCGTTTACAGTGATCTTTCCTGTTCCCTTTGAAAGGAATACTCTTGTAACTGCTTCTTTACGACGGCCTACTGCGTTTTTTTGCTTTTCCATGTATGATTACAATTAGAAAGTTAATGGTTGTGGTTTTTGTGCAGCATGCTCATGTTTGTCGCCAGCGTACACGAATAATTTTTTGTAAACCTTGCGGCCAAGACGATTCTTTGGCAACATACCTTTTACAGCTCTTTCGATAACTGCTTCAGGGCGACGTGCAAGAAGGTTCCTCGCAGTTTCTGCTTTCTGACCACCCGGATATCCTGAGAATGTCAGGTATTCCTTGTCGTCAAGTTTCGCACCAGTGAAAACCACTTTGTCGGCGTTAATAACGATAATGTAATCTCCGCAATCAACATGTGGCGTATAATAAGCCTTGTTCTTACCACGAAGAACTGCAGCTATTTTGGCGCACATGCGTCCAACGGTTTGATTAGTACCGTCCACAACGTACCAGTTGTGCTTTACGGTAGCCGCGTTAGCATGTTTGGTAGTGAAATGTAATTTGCTCATTTGATAACTTTTACTGTTTAAGTGATGCCGCTATCCCGGCTTGATAAAATTTGGATGGCAAAGGTAGAGCGAATAAATCAGATAAAACAGAAATATCAGATTTATTTTCGGAGGGAAGCCTTGCAACAGATTGATTTACAATAAAAATTTTGACGCTTTTTCTAATTAAGTTTCCAACCGGCTCCTAATTGTGCTTCGATGAGGTCGATGAGCTGCTGTTTTGTGGAGTTATCTGACCCGTCAAAACGTTTGATTTTCATTTTCTGACCATCAACTATAAACGTCACAGGTATCCCCTGAACATTGAGAACATCGAGAAAACCTCCAATTTTTGCTGAATCAACAATGTATTGCTGCCAGGGCATTTTTTCCACTGCAATCGCTTTCTTCCAGTTTTCTTCATTGGTATCGATAGAAATACTTGCAATATTTACCCCCCTGTTCCTGAAATGTGCCTCCACTTCCTTCAACATCGGAATTTCCTCCCTGCAAGGTCCGCACCATGAAGCCCATAGAATCAAAACATTCACAGGGGATGTTGAGCGCATAACCGAACGGTATTCTCCATTTACATCACGAACTACCAGTTCCGGAATAGGATCACCCGGATCAAGTCTGATATCCAGGTAATCAAGAAACTGATCTCCTTTACGGGATTCACGTACGTCTGCATCAAACAGACCTAAAAGTTCTTTCAGTTCGCTTTTCGAATATTGTGACCTTGAATTGTAGATATCATCCAGCAATACATATGAAAATGGATTGGTTTTGATCTGATTAGCGAAAGCTTTCAACAATCTGACTCTTTTCAAAGAGTCAACCCTTCCTATCCAGCCAAAACTACTCATCGACATTTTGTACATCACTTCAGTCTGCTTTCCGGCACGGATCTGAATTCTCAGATTGGGGTACGTAAAGCGGATGTTGGAAAACCTGGTCACCGGAACTTTATGCAATGAGGTATCAATTGAGTTTTTTACCTTTTTCTCTTTCAGCGGTTCAGCAACTTTTCTCATTGGCACCGGTGCACTAACCTGCCTGATCATCGAATCTGCAATCGCAGGAGGCATAACTTCTGCGAGAAATACGGTGTCCTCTTCGAGATAAAATCCTGAGTGACCATTTGGCCGCTTGCCTTCTTCAGTCTTCTGAAACTCATTATCAAATATCAGAGATGCGATTCCTACAGGTGCGATCGGGTCATTATATTGTATACTCACTTTAAATGGAGCAAAGGTGGAATCATGTGGAATTGAAAATCTGAACAGGCCGTCTCTCACAACGGTGCTATCTAAACGCTTTTGCCAGTTATGTGCTTCTACGAGATAAACTGTCCGGCCATCCAGTGTGGGTACAAAACCGTCAATTACCGAAACAATGCTTTTCCCGGGCTTGTCAACCCTGTTTGTGCATTTGCAGAAACACACAACAAACATCAGGTATAAAAGTCTAATGCGCATAAGGATAAGATAAGGTTATAAAGAAAAAGTATAAATTATCGATTTTTGCGAGTCGTATTCAATTAAAATCCTTGTTATCGCGAACTAAAATTGATAACATTGTCGAAATACCCAATTGTAGATGACATTTTATTGTTTTCGGTCATTCCTCCTCGTATGTCTGATTTCTAAAT
>JBEVNF010000157.1:0-5099 GCA_040508255.1 Flavitalea sp. | reverse complement strand
TGCGGGAAACTCTTATTGATAATTATTGCAATATTTTGTAATTTCCTTAAAGATTGCTCACCTAAATATTCCATATGAACAAAAAAGTAACTGATGTCCTTTTGAGAAAAGGCAGCCACATCACCACCGTGGCTCCAAACGAAACTGTGCTTGAAGCACTTAAGATCATGGCAGATCAGAATATCGGATCGGTTATGGTCATGGATAACGGAAGATACCTGGGTATCGTTACCGAACGCGACTACTCCCGCAAGGTGATCCTGAAAGGAAAATCTTCAACTGACACCGTTGTTTCAGAGATCATGTCAAATGATCTGCCAAGGGTAACACCAAACGACAGTATTGAGTATTGTATGAAACTGATGTCAGATAAAAACATCAGGTACCTGCCGGTTTTCGAAAACGAGTTGTTGATGGGAATTCTTTCAATCAATGACGTGGTGAAGGAAACGATCTTATCACAGCAGGAAACGATCACTCAATTAAAAGATTATCTACATTCAAGTTTATAGACTAAAAAGCCTCCTTCCAAAACATGAAGGAGGCTTTTCAATTTATTTCCAACAAAAATTCTGTTTTATTTCTTACCCTGTAATTCTTCAGGCTTTTCATTCACAGCTACAAGGTCATTCATATCTACATTCAGCTGTATCAATCCAAGTTTAACCACTCCCTTCTTTCCCTTGACCTCAAGCAATTCACCCACCTGGTGATTTTTCTTCATTAACACTTTCTGACCGGGAATAAGCTCAGCTCTTGTTTCAACATATTTTGAACTGATCTTCTTCTGAGCTTTCTCAGTCGATTGCTGCTGGTTTTGTTTGAACAGCAACATCTGCAATTGTTTGATCAGCTCGTCCTTCTTATCTTTTTCCTGTGCCTTGCGCCAGTCAAACACAATCTGCTTGAGCTTGCGCTCCATGTCTTTAAGATAAGTCAGCTTGTCTTCCGAAATCTTATTCTGATGTTTAAGCAATTCAACTTGCTGGCTGTGCTTTTCTTTATTCATCAGCACTTCCATATCTTTCTTCAGCCGTTCATTCTCTTTCACTTGTTTCTGCAGTTCTTTCTTCTCTTTATCGATGGTTTGCAGATCCCGCTCCGTACGATTCAAGAGTTTATCCAATCTGAAATGATCTTCATCAACAAGCTGACGCGCGCGGTTGATCAGTTTTGCATCCAGCCCTATCCTCTCTGCAATTGAAAATGTATACGAGCTTCCGGGTTTACCAATGATCAAACGATACATCGGCAAAAGATTAACCTCATCAAACGCCATGGCTCCATTAATAATGCCCGGCGTTTTATTCGCCATCACCTTGAGGTTCAGATAGTGCGTGGTAACAATTCCATAGGAATGCCTTTTCACCAGTTCTTCAAGGATCACCTCCGCAAATGCACCACCAAGATTTGGATCACTACCACTACCCAATTCATCAATAAAAAATAAGGTGCGGCCATTTGCCGTCTCCATGAAATGCTTCATGTTCTTAAGATGCGAACTATAGGTACTCAACTCAAACTCCAGACTCTGGGTATCACCAATATGGATCATGATCTGTTTGAAGATGCCCATTTCGGAGTAATCCATCACGGGTACCAATAAACCACTTTGCACCATCAGTTGAAGCAATCCAACCGTTTTCAAAGTAACGGTCTTACCACCGGCATTCGGTCCTGAGATCACCAGCATCCGGTTTTTCTCATCCAGTGTAAGATTGATTGGAAAAGTTGGTTTGCTGCTTTTTTTATTATACAACAAAAGCAGCGGATGATAAGCCGCAACGAGTTCAATGTGTGATTTATCAACAAGCTTCGGCCGGTTCGCATTCATATCAAATGCCAGTCTCGCCTTGGCCCTGATAAAGTCAAATTCGCCGAGAATATCATGATATCCTTTCAATAATTCAGCATGGACCGAAAGCCTTGATGTAAGCTGACGAAGTATGCGATAGACTTCACGTTTCTCGTCACCTTCCAGCGAATATACATCGTTGTTGAGTTCGATAGTTTCTTCCGGTTCGATGAACGCTGTTTTACGTGTATCACTTTCACCATGAAGTATACCTTTCACCTGTCGCTTCTGTTCAGCGAAAACTGCTACTACCCTTCTTCCATTAAGAAATGCCTCTTCAATATCCGCAACATACCCTGACTTAGCCAGCTTTTGAATAACCCTGTCGAATGCTCTTCTCAGTTCATTACGTTTACGATAGAGATTCATTCTGATCGAAGCAAGATCATCTGATGCATTGTCTTTTACCTGTCCACTTTCATCAAGTACGAGATCGATTTCGGTGATGATCTCTTTCTCATAATAAGTGTCCTTGATTACTTCTGACAGAGCGGGATAGGCAATGCGTTTTTCGTTGTCAAACCAGCGGAATATGCTTTGCATATTTTCCGCGAGTTTTCGGATATCAATAAACTCTTCGCCGGATAACAATGCACCGGGTATACCGAGCATCTTTAGCTCTTTGGAGAGATTTAAAATATAATCGAGCGGGAAATAGATCCCGTTCATAACAACCAGTTTGAATTCGTGGCTCTGGTTAAGCTGTAATTCGATAAACTCGCGTCGGGTATGGATACGGAGTACCTGGGTTTTGGACTTGGCATACTCCGTCCGGCAGTGCTCTTCAAGCAGCGCTTTTATCTTCTCAAATTCCAGTTGCACAAGTGCCGATTCCGGGAAAGCTTTGATCATTTTTTATTCTGTTCCTGTTTTTAAGGCTGCAAATTTACGAATATTCGCGCAAACGCAGATGCAGCGGAAGTTAACGGTTCAATAACGATTCGGGCAATCTGTTTGTGCGAGCCGGACGTATCTGTCTGAAACTTTGCTGTTAAGGGAGTTTTAAATAATAAACACCAGACAACCACCCGGGCATTTTTATTGTTTATTACTACTGACGACTTTGGTTGTTTGAAAAACCTAACTTGTATTAAAACATTGTTTGTCTCAAACTGAAATGAAATCAAATATGCATATAATCCTGTCGGGAATCATCGCACCCCTGTTTGCGCTGTTTTCCTGCACACAAAACGAAAATTCAGAGAAATCGATGAACACTGATCTCACTACTTCGGTAGCTGCAAAAGCAGAGGATTTTGATGGTCTCAAAACTGATACCGCCACTTTTGGAACCGGATGTTTCTGGTGTACGGAAGCGGTATTTCAGCAACTGAAAGGCGTGTTAAAGGTAACCTCGGGCTATACAGGGGGCAAAGTGAAAAATCCTACCTATAAAGATGTTTGCACAGGCACAACCGGGCATGCCGAAGTAATACAGATGGTGTATGATCCATCCATTATCACTTTTGATGAATTGCTCGAAGTTTTCTGGCAAACACATGATCCAACAACCCTTAACAGACAAGGAAATGATGTTGGCACCCAATACCGCAGCGCAGTTTTTTATCATAATGCGGATCAGAAAGAGAAGGCTGAAAAATACAAGGCGGAACTTGATAAAAGCGGTGCATTTAATAATAAGATCGTAACGGAGGTTTCACCTGCGTCTGCATTTTATGCGGCTGAAGATTATCATCAGAATTACTATAAGGAAAATGGCTCCGAACCTTATTGCTATTATGTGATCAGGCCGAAGATGGAGAAATTTGAAAAGGTATTTAAAGACAAGATCAAGAAGTAATTATCGCCCCGAAAGTCTAAACACTTTTGGGGCTTTTTTTTGTATTTCGTTATCTTCACGACATGCGAATACTACTGCTCTTACTGATCTCATTTTCCTCTTTTGCTCAAACAACCGGGATACTTCCTGAACGACAACGCGCTGAACTGATCGACGAACTATTGGCTGACCGAT
Organism: Flavitalea sp.; assembly: GCA_040508255.1. Lineage (GTDB taxonomy): Bacteria > Bacteroidota > Bacteroidia > Chitinophagales > Chitinophagaceae > DATHKG01. The sequence goes on along the minus strand of JBEVNF010000157.1, from coordinate 1,269 downwards.
TCGAAAATCTACTTCCAAAACTTATGGAAAGAGAAAAGATTGATATGTGGATCGTGATCAGCCGTGAGTATAACGAAGATCCTGTGATAAAAACCATGTTGCCGGGCGACTGGCACGCGGCGAGAAGACGAACCATCCTGGTATTTTTCAACGCGGGAAACAATAAGCCTTTTCAGAAACTAGCGATCTCCAGATATAATGTCGGCAGCTCCATCAAAGCGTCCTGGGATATGAAAAAATATCCTGAACAATGGGATCAGCTGATTGCGATTATCAATGAACTGAATCCGAAAAAGATCGGTCTCAACTACTCAACCGATTTCGGACACGCGGATGGCCTGACCTATACGGAGCACGAAGAGTTTGTAAAAAAACTTCCGGCTTCACATAAAACCAAAGTTACAAGCGCATCCAACCTTGCAGTGGCCTGGCTTGAAACCCGCACTCCACGTGAGATGGCAATGTATCCTCAACTGATCAATATCACCCATGATATCGTTAAAGAAGGGTTCTCAGGAAAAGTGATCACACCTGGCGTAACCACGACAAGCGATGTTGAATGGTGGTTCCGGGATAAGTTTCGCGCGTTGAGGCTTGATACCTGGTTTCATCCAACAGTAGATATTCAGCGCAGTGACTCCGCTTCGTTTGACCATCTTCGTTCGTTTTCCAACCGGCCGGGCAACCAGGTGATCATGCCGGGGGATCTGCTCCATGTTGACATCGGCATTACTTATTTAAGATTTAATACAGATGTTCAACAGCATGCTTATGTTTTGCTTCCGGGAGAAACAGACGCACCACAATTCCTTAAGGATGCATTGGTAAAAGCCAATCGTGTGCAGGATATTCTTACTACACAATTTGCAATGGGAAAGCCCGGAAATAAGGTTTTATCAGATGCACTTGCAATCTGCAAAAAGGAAGGTCTGGCAGCAACGATCTATACGCATCCACTCGGTTATCATGGTCATGCTGCAGGACCAACAATCGGCATGTGGGATAACCAGGGAATCACACCGGGCAGCGGCGATTACCCGGTTAAAGAAAATACGGTTTATTCGATTGAGTTGAATTGCGCTTCTGAAATTCCAGCCTGGAAAAAAACCATCAGGATCATGCTGGAAGAAGATGGATATTATGATGGAAAAGCATTTCGGTTTATCAGTGGAAGACAAACAGCGTTTTTGATCTTCTAAATTGCACAAGGCGGGAAATTGAGCTCACACTCATTTTCTCGCCGTTCTTAGCTCTAAAAGGTTGAGACCA
>JBEVNF010000131.1:0-5747 GCA_040508255.1 Flavitalea sp. | reverse complement strand
CAGCAGGCTTTTATTAATAATCGACCTGATTAACTTCTTCAAATTTAGAGAAGAGGTGTATGTTTTATAGCTTGTCGTTAACAATCGTTATCCTAATTTGAAACACCTAAACCAGATTCAATGAAAATTAAATTTACTTATTCCCTGATATTGCTATCATTTCTTTTCGCTAAAAGTTTCGCCCAGACTTACCAGGAACATCTCGACAACTGTATCAAAAACTTCAGTCACCTTGAACAATCAGATTCGTTCGAAGCTTTTATATCCGCCCGCGATTCCTGCATGATTGGAGCTCCCTTACCCCGGATCAAATCAAAAACACTTTCCGGTAAACAGATCAACACCGATAACTTAAAAGGAAAAATAGTCATACTAAATTTCTGGAGCACAACCTGTGGCCCCTGTATTGAAGAAATGCCCGGACTCAATAAACTAATTGAATCAGGTGAACACAAAGATGTCGTCTTCCTGAGCTTCGCACCCGAAAAACCAGAAAAACTCATAGCATTCCTAAAAAAAAACATCTTCAGGTTCGAAGTGATCGCTGAATCAATCCCGATAGCGGGAGACATTCTGAAACTTCCGGGAATGCTTCCTTATACAATCATCGTTGACACCAAAGGCAAAATTACCCATATGTGGTTTGGCGGATTCGGTAATGAGACCTACCCAACCTTTATTGAGTTCCTCGCCCAGATAAGAAATTCATCCTAATCAAATCAACCACAAACAATTACAGCTATATTCCCCTGATGTCTTATCTTCGCTCAACTTTTTTTCTACATGAAGGTCCTCATAAAACAAGCGCAGGTAATCGATCCGTTATCACCCGCTAACGGAACCACACAGGATGTATTGATCGAATCAGGAATTATCAGGGACATACAGCCGCAAATCACCGCGGAAGCCGACCAGGTTTTCGAAGGAAACAATATCGCGATCTCCCCCGGATGGGTCGATCCATTCGCCAATTTTGCTGATCCGGGCTACGAGTACAAGGAAACACTCGCCAGCGGAACCGCCGCTGCCGCAGCAGGTGGATACACCGATGTTTTCGTGATTCCCAACACCAAACCGGTGATCGACGCAAAAGCACAGGTTGAATACATTACCCACAAATCCCAGAATCTGCCGATTTCAGTTCACCCCATCGGCGCAATCTCGAAAAATGCAGAGGGCAAAGAACTCGCCGAAATGATCGACATGCATTCGAGCGGAGCCGTGGCGTTCAGTGACGGACTGAACCCTGTACAATCAGCAGGCGTTCTCCTCAAGGCATTGCAATATGTAAAAGCTTTTGACGGCGTGGTGATCCAGATCCCTGACGATAAATCGATTGGTACCAATGGGCTTGTTCACGAAGGCATAGTTTCCACGAGACTAGGTCTGCCTGGCAAACCGATGATGGCAGAAGAACTACTGATCGCACGCGATATCAAACTTGCGCGTTATGCAGATTCAAAAATCCATTTCACCGGAGTTACCTCACCAAAATCACTTGAATACATCAGGAGAGCAAAGGCATCCGGTGCGCAGGTTACCTGCTCGGTTACGCCCTATCATCTCTTCTTCAGCGATGAGGACCTGTCAGGATACGATACTAACCTCAAAGTATACCCGCCGCTGAGAACCAAGGCAGATATTGATCATCTGAAAAAAGCGGTGGAAGACGGTACCGTTGATTGTATCGCTACCCATCACCTTCCTCACGAATACGACAGCAAGATCGTTGAATTCGAATATGCAAAGAATGGTATGATCGGGCTGGAAACAAGTTACAGCATTATCAAAACTTTGTTCCCTTCAATGCCGGAATCGCGTATCGTTGAACTGTTGAGTACAAATGCAAGAAAGATCTTTGGTCTTGACAGTGCTACCATCAATAAAGATAGCCGCGCTACCATCACTATCTTTGATCCCGGCGGCAGCTTTACCGTTGAACCAAAACTGATCCGTTCCAAATCGAAGAACACCGCATTTACCGGGATGAATCTGAAGGGTAAGGTGCTGGGTGTGATCAGCAAGGACCAGGTTACTGCCAATAACTAACAAGCAAAAAACCAACTCTTATATGAAAGAAACTTCAAACAAGATCATTCTGACCTATGGCGCCATTGGAGCCGTTGCAGCTATTGCCTGGACAATCATTCTTTATGTAATGGGAGTCGATGCTTTCACAGGCGCGCTTTCTTTTGTAGGATATGTCATCCCAATAGTGATTGCAGTTCTCGCAGCTGCCAAAGCAAAAAAATCAAACGAAGGTTATCTGGATTTCAAGGCAGCATTGAAAGTTACATTCGGTGTGCTTGCGCTTACTTCGGTAGCATCTACAATTTTCAACTATGTGCTTATCTATGTGATCGATGTACCATTCGGTGAGGCTCTTATCCAGAAAGCAGCGCTTAATATGGAGCAGATGCTTGCAAAATTTGGTACCAAACAGGAGGATATTGACAAAGCACTTGAAAAATTGAATGATCCTTCTTCAAGAAGTTTCGGCAATATGTTGCTTGGTGTATTTACTGCCCTGATCGGCTGGTTCATTGTTGCAGTGATCATTTCACTGATCGTTAAAAAGAAGAAACCGGAATTCGCAGACACACAATTTTAATACATGGATCTTTCATTGGTCATCCCCTTACGCGATGAAGAAGAATCACTACCCGAGCTTTGCGCCTGGATCAAACGCGTGGTGGATGAACATAACTATACCTATGAGATCATCCTGATCGATGATGGCAGTGAAGACAAATCATGGGAAGTGATCGAAATGCTTCGCACCGCTGACCCGCATATCAAGGGCATCAAGTTTCAAAGAAACTATGGTAAATCTGCCGCACTGAACGAAGGCTTCAAGGCCGCACATGGCGAGGTTGTGATCACCATGGATGCCGATCTGCAGGATAGCCCTGATGAAATTCCCGGCCTCTATAATATGATCATGATCGATGGTTTCGATATGGTGAGCGGCTGGAAAAAAGTTCGTTACGATAATACACTTACAAAAAATATCCCTTCCAAGTTCTTCAACTGGGCCACAAGAAAAAGCTCAGGTATCAACCTGCACGATTTCAATTGCGGCCTGAAATCTTATCGACGCAAAGTAGTTAAGAGCGTTGAGGTTTATGGTGAGATGCACAGGTATATCCCGGTACTTGCAAAATGGTCAGGGTTCAGAAAAATCGGTGAAAAGATTGTCGAACACCGAAGACGTAAATACGGTACCACCAAGTTCGGATGGGAAAGATTTATCAATGGGTTCCTTGATCTTGCTTCGATCATGTTCGTTGGCAAGTATGGAAAAAGACCGATGCACTTTTTTGGATTAATGGGTACACTGTTTTTCTTTGTTGGTTTTGGCATCGTGATCTACCTGGTAACAGGAAAGATCATCGACCCTGCAAAATCTGTGAGCAACCGTCCACCATTCTATATTTCGCTTACAGCAATGGTTATCGGTTCGCAGTTATTTCTTGCAGGGTTCCTTGGTGAACTCATTTCAAGAAATTCGACAACGCGCAATAATTACCTGATTGAGAAAAAAGCTGGTCTCGACTGATGCCATTGAATGTTGTATTGATAGGACCCGCGCACCCTTTAAGGGGTGGACTTGCCAGTTTTGATCAGCGGCTCGCCAAAGCATTCAATGAACAGGGTGATCATTGCGTGATCTATTCCTTTTCATAACAGTATCCCGGATTTATTTTTCCCGGCACAACCCAATACAGTTCAGAATCTGCGCCTGAAGACCTGGAAATTCACACAGCGATCAATTCCATTAATCCGCTCAACTGGATCTCCGTTGGAAACGAGATCCGCAAACGTAAGCCTGACCTGGTCGTTGTGCGATACTGGTTGCCCTTTATGGGACCCGCACTGGGAACCATTCTCAGACGCATCCGTAAAAACAAACACACAAGGATCGTTGCGATCACCGATAATGTGATCCCGCATGAAAAACGTCCCGGTGATGTTCAGTTCACAAAATACTTCCTGAAATCCTGTGATGCCTATGTAACGATGAGCGAAAAGGTGATGAAGGATCTTCGCAGTTTTGAACCGGGCAAGCCCGCAAAACAGGTACTCCATCCTTTGTATGATAACTTTGGCGAACCTGTTTCAAAGTCTGAAGCGAGAACAAAACTGGGTCTTGCTACAGATCAGAAGATCGTGTTGTTCTTTGGATTTATCCGGAAATACAAAGGCCTGGATCTGCTTTTTGAAAGTGTGAAACTATTGCAGGATAAACCTGGTGGCAGCGAACTTAAGATCCTCGTTGCCGGAGAATTCTATGAAAATGAAGAACCCTACAAAGAGCAGATAAAAACGCTGGGGATTGTTGATCAGCTCATCCTGAGAACCCGGTTCATTTCCGATTCTGAAGTAAAATATTATCTCGGCGCTGCAGATGTTGTGATCCAACCATATAGAAACGCAACGCAGAGTGGCGTAACTCCCCTCGCCTACCATTTCGAAAAACCAATGATCGTTACCAACGTGGGTAGTCTTCCAACACTCGTTCCACACGAAAAAGTGGGACTTGTCTGCGAACCTGAACCCGACGCAATAGCCAACGCGATGCTGCGTTTTTTTGAATTAGGAGAAAATTATTTTATTGACCATCTTCGCAGCGAAAAAAAGAAATATGCGTGGAGCAACCTGACCTCGGCACTAACTGAGATGGCAGGTCTTGAAAAACAACGATAATACTACCAATATGCTAAACAAGATCAAAGATATCATCAGCGAATCGATCTCTGTGAAATCAGAAGTATTAAAAAACGAGACGCTGCTGAAAAGTGTGGAAGAGATTGTAACAAAGATGGTTGATGCCCTTCATGCAGGCAACCGCATTTACTTCTGCGGTAACGGTGGAAGCGCGGCTGATGCGCAACACCTCGCAGCTGAATTCTCAGGTCGTTTCTATATCAACCGCGACGCGCTTCCCGCGGAAGCACTGCATTGCAATACTTCTTACCTCACTGCCGTAGCAAACGATTACAGTTATGATGTAATCTATGCACGCCTTATAAAAGGGATTGGTATGAAGGGAGATTTCCTTGTTGGTCTTTCAACTTCAGGAAACTCAAAAAACATTATCCAGGCTTTCGAAGTGGCCAGAGAAAAAGGTATCACCACAATCGGCTTCACCGGCGGTACCGGAGGATTGATGAAAGATCTCAGTGATTACCTGATCAATGTTCCATCGAATAATACTCCACGTATCCAGGAAAGTCATATCCTGATCGGCCACATCATCTGCGAGCTTGTGGAAGCAAAATATTTTGAGAACCAGGCATAATGATTACGCAGGCTATCATACTCGCCGGTGGACTCGGCACAAGACTAAGATCCGCAGTACCTGATCTTCCCAAATGCATGGCACCCGTTGCAGGCAAGCCTTTCATCGATCATGTGATCAACTATTTTTTTGATCAGGGCATCAGTAGTTTTGTGTTTGCTTTGGGATACATGAATGAAGTGATCATTGATCATATCAAAAACCAATATCCGGATCTTGATGCCAGGTATTCAATAGAAACCGAATTACTTGGTACAGGCGGTGCGATAAGACTTGCCTGTGGTCATACTTCTGAAGAAAACGTATTGGTGCTGAATGGTGATAGCATTCTGAAGATCGATCTTGAAGCGCTTTCAGCTTTACATTCAAAAGTAAATGCTGAGTGTACGCTTGCTTTAAAACCTATGACGGATTTTGAACGCTACGGAGTTGTTGAAACAGATCA
>JBEVNF010000471.1:0-4243 GCA_040508255.1 Flavitalea sp. | reverse complement strand
CTGCCTGATAGAAAGAAAACCAAGCATCACACCATTCCATGCAAATGACATCAGTAAAACAAGGTCAAACCAGATCGGTATATTTTCCCTGCGGTACAGATGAAAAAGATCTGTGATCATGTAGAAGGTATTGGGTACGAACAACAGCCACGGTATAAAAACAATCACAAATCGTTTTGTGATCCTCGTATGATCTGTATCCGGAAGTGTAAACTTCAGCAGATAGTATGGAATACATGCCAGGAAAAGATTCCAGATCATCGAGACAAAAAGTGGTGTGCCGGTGTAAATGATTCTGCAGGCTACCAGAGCCATGCTGAACAGGTTTGACCAGATCAATATGCGATCAGTCTCAGATCTCAGCAACGCATATTTCGAACGGTATAATTGGATAAGCTTCATAACAGAATAATAAGTTTGGGAACAAAAATGATCAGCGCAATGATAACTGCTGTGATGGCTGCGATTAGAACACCACCGGATGCGAGATCCTTTATGAACTTGATATCATTGTGTTTCTCGACACTGATAAAGTCCATAACCCGCTCAATACAGGTGTTAAAGATTTCAGCAACCCAAACGAAACCTATCGCGAAAACGATCGCGATCATTTCGGTTTTGGTAACACCGATCCAATATGAAAATACCAATACCACGATGGTGGCTATGAAATGGATCCATGAGTTATGTTCACGTTTAAAGAAAGCTGCAAGTCCTTCAAATGAAAACCTGAAACTTTTAATACGCGCGCGGATAGAAAATTTTTCGTCTTTCATATTTGGTGGCTGTTTAAATAAACTGACCGGCTTCGGGATAGCGATTTTCTGCTTAAAAATACTGACACCACACCAACCATAATTGGGGCTGCGTAATACGAGACATATCCAATTTTCTGTGTGTTTATTATCCAGACAAAAATGATTCCCGGAATTGCAATCAATATCCCTATCAGCGCATGAAGTGCAGGATCAGAGTATGGTAATTTCCAGATTTTTTCCTGCATTGAGCCAAATAAAATTATCACCGGCAACATAAGAAACATCGATATAAGCATAGCAGCTATCCCCACAAGAAAGCTTGCCATCCCAGAATCAGGTATACTGATCAAAAGAGATGTAACAGCGGCAACACCAACATATCTCATGCAAAGCCCAATGAAAGTTCCAAAATGATTCATGACTTATCTGTTAAAACGTTTTGAATTATTGATCGCAGCAAGCAATCGCTGATCGGCAAAATTCCACGACATCCAGGTGTGCGCCTTTTCTGCATTCACAACCTGTTCTTCTCTGAATAAGAGATAATCTGCAAATTCATATCGATCCTTTATCCAGTCCCCGGGCACCCGTACTGCATATTGTTTATGCTTCACGTACGGCAGAAGCTCTGCTTCATATTGCCGCAGAACAGGCAAAACATCATCGGAAAGGTTGACAAGAAACTCAGTGTCAGGGTGAATTTTTCCGATCCTTCCCAGGTTATATTTCGCTATCTCAAGATCCCAGTTAACAGATACCGAGATGATAAATACAAAAGCGATGATATTACCAGTAACCCTGAAAAGATAATAATTTGATTTACGATAAGAGATTTTGATCATGACCGAGATCAAACCCGTGATCACAACAAACAGGAAGAATATCAATGCGATCCTCTTATAGGCAAGTCCATAATGATCGATATAATACAGATCGCGCATAAAAACTGAAACGGTAAGGAAAACATTCTGTACAAGCCATATCATCGCCGCTATTCTTAGTATCCTGCTTTTATTGTAGAAATTAATATTACCATCAAAGAATACCAGTACTACAGCTATTGCCATTAAAATTGAAAGTATGAGTATTTCTGTTCCTTCGTGAACAAGCTCAGACATTAGGGCATCATCGCCATAGTTATCTGCCATCCAGATAAAGTTCACATCAGTAATGTTGATCACCAGAAGCAGAACATTCAACAACACAAAACTGTATAAACCAATATTGGTCTTATTTTTCAGCGCAAGCGTTCCTTTTGGCAACATGCCCGGAATTCCCGCCAGCAAGGCATAAAAAACATTGACTTCCTTTTTCGATTGCCTGGCCCTGACAAGCGAATCATTCATTCTGTCTTCTGATATATTGTCTTTAACTATCCTGTTTCTCAACACCAATGTTCCTGATATGTATAATCCTGCCAGGAAGAAAAGAACCCTGCTCCATGAAATCAGTTCAAAAATTCTTCCGAAGTATTTCCAGAACATCTCAGTGAAATCAACAAAAAGTTTGGCGAATGCCGGTGATGCCTGCACATAGATCACAAAGAATGTAATAAGCAGGATGAAGGGTATAGCGATCATGTTTATGCCCTTTCTTTTTTTGCTTTGCTTTTTTCGAAGCTTTCGTGACTGAACGATGGCTTCTGCAAATTCTGCCACCATTAATCCTGCCTGAACGATCATAGAAGCAAAAGCAAACAAAACTGATCTTAATGAATATTGCGCGAAGGCCGCGAGCAGGAACAGGGAAACACCCGCGACGACAACACTCAGATCGGTGTTATGGATCAGCACCATTGTAAGCGCGAAAACGTGACCGGCGAGCGTCAGGAGTACGGTCTTATGCCTGAGCCTGTCCGGGTACAATGAAAAAATGATCGCAACAACAACCAGGTCAAAAATTACAAGGTTCAATGCAACCTTCTCATTCCAGAAAACGAGGTTAAAGATCGTAGCACAGATCAGGGTCAGGAGTAGTTTAAGTCTCGATGTATTCATAATGTTTGTTTGTGTATAAATCAAAGCACTTTGCATTTCAAAGTTTAAGGGCAAAAAAAATTTATTTCATCCCTTTGATCATGTTTTCAAGCGCCTCAATATGATCCTTAAAAGCCTTCTCCCCTGCCCTTGTTATAGAATAGGTGGTGTTTGTCTTTCGGCCTATAAACCCTTTGTGCACCTTGATAAATCCATTTTCTTCCAGGTTCACCATATGCGAAGCAAGATTTCCGTCTGTTACCTCCATCATCTGCTTCAGATCATTGAAGCTCACCTCGTCATTTACGACAAGGATGCTCATGACACCCATCCGGATGCGGCTTTCAAAAACTTTATTAAGATGTTCTATCGGGTTCTTCAACCTGTTCGCTTTAAAATGATTGCCTAATTCCTGTCATATTTAACCCACATCACAATGCCATAGAAAATATGAAGAAATCCAAATCCTATGATCCAGAAGATCAGGCTGTAATTTATAAACCAGAGGTTTACCAATCCAAGAATAATTTCCCCATACCCGATGTATTTGATCTCACCAACGGTGTACTTGCTGCCGTTCAACAACGCTAATCCGTAAAACACAAGACTGGCAGATCCTACAAACATCGAGACTCCATGATACAACATCCCCATAATAAACAGGCCGCCTGCTGCGAGTGGCAAAACGGTATTGATCATCAGTCTTCTCGCTGTACCATCCCACACAGACAGGTTATGTTTCTGCGCACGACGGTAAGTAAACAGGAAAGCAGTAACCAAAGCACCCGCAAATACAAAGGCAGCTATCCATATGAGGCGCATTTCCAGCACAAGTACTGAGGTCCCGACCGGGTAATTACCGGTAGCGTTGGAAAAATCTTCCAGTTCGCGCCAGCCGAACCAGGCTCCTACCAGGGCACAAATCCCGGCCGCGACCCCGCTTAACCCACTTAATGAAATAAACCGCGATGATCTTTCCATCATCCGTTTAATATCCTGAAGGGCTTCCAGCTGTTGATTTGATTGCATACAGATCACTTTGTAAAACAAAGTAAGTGTGATTTATTCACAATTCCAACCGTTTTCACAATTTCTTTTAAACCTGATCGTCTATGTTTGAGGGAGGAAATTCCGAAATCTCCCGCTAACGGTTTGCAACCAACGGTTTACATTCAACGTAGATATTAACAGGACAATATGCAGCGATTGCCAGGAAAATGAACTCCTGCGGCTGGAATGTGTTTTGTTAATGCTATCAATCTATAAATCAGGGCTCAGAACGGTTTTCGCAACCTTAGCGTATTTTTGATATATGATCGTTTTTCGTGATAAAGCTCCACTAAGATCAATTTTTGTCTTTTGTAGCCTTTTGATTGGACTTACTGCATCCGCCCAGGTGAAGATTCTGAAAGGGGTCATTAAAGACGTTCATAGTATGGAAGGCGTTCCCTTTGCCTCTATCGAATTCCTCAAGTCGAAGGCTGGCAAATTAAGTGACTCTGTCGGATC
>JBEVNF010000012.1:0-13275 GCA_040508255.1 Flavitalea sp. | reverse complement strand
ACTTGAAGTACCACCACCACTGAGCTTTTCATTTTCACCTCTTATATTGGAATAGTTGGTTCCAACACCTGAACCATATTTAAAGATCCTTGCTTCACGAACCCAGAGATCCATGATGCCACCTTCATTCACCAGATCATCACTTACTGATAATATAAAACAGGCATGCGGTTGAGGACGCTCGTATGCTGAAGTCGACTTTTTTAATTCACCATCATTCTGATCAACATAATAATGACCCTGCGGCTTACCTGTAATACCATAGCTTTCATGAAGGCCCGTATTGAACCACTGCGGACTGTTTGGAACACAGGCCTGATTCAGTATGCAATAAACAAGTTCTTCATAGAAGATCTTAGCATCCTGTTCTGACGCAAAGTAGTTATATCGTTGGCCCCAAACCATCCAGCAGTTTGCCATACGATGCGCAACCTGTTTTGCTGAAGTTTCACGCCCCATAGTTCCATCAGCTTGTGGCACACCAGCTTTACGAAAATATTTCTGAGCTATAATATCAGTGGCTATCTGGCTCCATGTTTTTGGAACCTCTACATTGGTCATCTCGAAAACGATCTCTCCACCTGGGTTTCTGATTACCGATGTTCTGTAATCATATTCAAACTGTTCGAATACACTTACACCTTCTTTTGTGAAGCGACGGCTGAATTGCAAGCCAGGTTGCTTTTTTGTAGCCATGTTACGTCAGTTTTTTTCTTGAGTAATAGAGATCCTTTGCGTTGTGCGGGTCTAACGAAAGTATCTTTCTGCTATCAGAAAACAACCTCGTAAATATGCACAGGTTGTGGATAAAGGAAACTGCAAAATCGGTATATCGCTACCCGTTTGAGTTACAGGAAGTGGTCAACATTGCCTCAAATTTTTTGCACGAAATAATCGCGAAAAACTACTTGGTTATACTTCAGGGATCACCATTACAGAACTGGTACAAATCCGATCGCAATACAGCGGTATTAAGTTTGTGTTATCTTTTTATGAACTATTTTAGCGACTTATAAGGCTAGCATGATCCGATTGGCATTTCTCTTAGTACTTCTTATGTCTACCTGCGCAACGTTTGCACAAAGTAATTTTACCGGCTGGGTAGCATTCAACAATTTGTACCGGTTCCCTAAAAGCAAGTTTGGGATGCACCTCGATGTGCAGTTCAGAGGGACGACTCAGATCGAACATCTTAACTCAATGATCTTGCGTCCCGGGTTGAACTGGCATTTCAACAAGAACATGTTTGCGACCGTTGGTTACGCGTACGTCGAACACAGACGAATGGCTTCCGGTGTGTCGGGTTATGCCCCTGAGCATCGCATATGGCAACAATTAATCATCAATCAGCCTGTGAGTTTTTTCGTTGTGCAACACAGATTCAGGTTGGAGGAAAGATTTATCGTACGACACCGGCAGGAAAACGGCGATTTCAAAACCGGTGGTAACTACTACGCGACCCGGGCCCGCTATTTTGGTCGCGCAGTAATTCCACTTAATGGAGACAAACCATTCACTAAAGGTGTTTTTGGTGCCATCCAGGATGAAGTATTTCTGAATGTTGGCGATAATTCATCTGTAAACGGAAAATCTTTTGATCAGAACAGATTATATCTCGCATTTGGTTACCGCCTCCGCAAAGAGTTCGATCTTGAGGTCGGATACATGAATCAATACATATCAGGAGTTGGCAAGGCATTCACTAACAACCATATCCTTCAGCTTGCTACTTATCTCCGATTGTAGTATATTTCAATGATTTATCGCATTTTTGCATTGCACCAACCAAAAGTGAATGAAGACCGGAATTTATCAATCTTTAGTAAACAGGAAAGCAAACGGCCAGAAATCCTTTGCCGTTCTGATCGATCCTGATAAGGTTGATGAGCGCACAATTGATGAGCTGGTTTCACTTTCCATAGATGCTCATGTGGATTATCTCCTTGTTGGTGGCAGTCTCGTGGTGAGTAATCAGCTCGATAAGGTTGTTACCCGTATTAAAAGCAACTGCAATATTCCCGTAATTCTTTTTCCCGGTAGTCCCGGACAAATCACTCAATACGCTGATGCGCTACTTTACCTTTCTGTTATCTCCGGCCGAAACCCGGAATTACTGATCGGTCAGCATGTAATCTCAGCTCCATTCGTAAAACAAAGCGGTCTCGAGATCCTTTCGACAGGTTATATGCTTATCGATGGGGGCGCACCAACCACTGTATCTTACATAAGCAACACTTTACCGGTTCCGGCAGACAAAAACGAAATTGCTATGTGTACTGCAATGGCGGGTGAAATGCTTGGAATGAAACTCATTTACATGGATGCGGGAAGTGGCGCGCGACGAGCGATCACCGAAAGCATGATCTCTAAAGTGGCTTCTGTCATCGATGTTCCACTTGTTGTTGGTGGGGGGATCACAGATCCTGAAAAAGCATATCTGAACTGCAAGGCCGGCGCTGACCTCATCGTTGTTGGTAACGCGATTGAAAAAGATGCATCTCTGATAAGAGAGATGAGCGCTGCCATCCATTCTTCGCCGCAGGTTAACTTTTGATCTGCTTTTAAGCGAATATTAATTCCCGCCAAACTCTTTTTCGCGTCTTGAAATTATAATCCTCTTTATATAACTTTAAGTATGCGACTGTTTGTCCTGGTTTGTATAACGGTAATGTGCAGTGGTTGTTTCAGCAGCTTTGTAATGACAGAAAGAGAGATCAGGAATCATTACAGGAATAAGACTGTGAAGCCAACCTATTTCACGATCACCAATGATTCTGTGAGCCTGTTCTGTGCAACAACAGGGGCAGATACACTTCCACCTTTGCTGCTTGTGCATGGTGCACCGGGAGCCTGGTATGGTAGCAGGAACCTGCTGGATGATACCATGGTTCAGAAACAGTATCATATTATCACCATGGACAGGCTCGGTTATAACAAGTCGAAGTTCAAGGGCAAACGCGGACCCGTCACTTCAATAGAAACCCAGGCAATCGCCATACACGAAGCATTAAGACTTAATCATTCAAACAAGACCGGTGTTGTAATGGGAAGTTCATTTGGTGGGCCGATTGCTGCCAAGCTTGCGATCATGTATCCCGAGCGGTTTCATCAGTTGGTGATGCTCGCACCTGCCATAGAGCCGGATGCCGAAAAATACTGGTGGTTCCATCTTTTTATCCGTGGCGGCGTGGTTCGCGCCCTGATGCCGCGTTTTGTGAACAATGCCACTGATGAGAAAATGGCCCATGTTGATGAACTGAAGAAGTTGTTGCCCGAATGGAGCAAACTGTCAATCCCGGTGACAATGGTGCAGGGTGGAGAAGATAATGTAGTGTATCCCTCAAATCTCGACTTCCTTAAAAAGCGACTGATAGGCAAACCGGCGGAATTTGTGTTCCTACCAGGCTCAGGACATATGATCAGGACCCAGAACCCTGACCTGGTGCGGACTATCGTATTGAAAGCGCGGAAATTTTCAAAGTTCAGGATCTTTAAATCAAGCCGGAAAGCCGACCGCGAACCGCAAATTCTTAAGCTTTAACCATCAGGGTTTTAGCTATTAACATATAATTTACACCCGTTTGTCAAATTATTTCTCCCAAATCAGGCCAAAACCTGAAAATTTTATTTTCTTTGCATTGTCAAAATAATTAAGACAAAAGTTTCATCAAACGAAAATGAAAAAAAACCTGATTATATCAAGTGCGGATGCAGCAGATACTGCTGATTTACTGCGCGGGGTTTTTCCTGTACATCTCTGTACAGTTTTTCCATTCCAGCCTATCCCCTTTTGGGTACGACGTTGATACTTATCGCAGCATTCGTGTCCCCTGTTATATCGGCGCAATGCATCCCGCCAGCGGTGGGAAATCACTTGTATCGTGGTACGGCGATTGCCGGATTTATTCAATTCGAAGTTTATTTTAATTGAAAATGAACACTCAACAGGACCAATTTCAAATCATTATAGCAAATGAATCACATACTGGCTTCGCCCAGATCATTTGCGACGAAATGGCTTCATCTGCGAAGGCGCGTGGCACCGGTATAGCTACACGCAGCCCTGAGTACATACAGGCCAAGATGAGAGAAGGAAAGGCTGTAATTGCTTTTACTTCTGACGGCATCTGGGCAGGCTTTTGTTATATCGAAACCTGGAGCCATGGCGAATACGTTGCCAATTCAGGACTGATTGTTTCGCCAACCCTCCGCAAGAGTGGCCTCGCGAAGAAGATCAAGAAAAAAATCTTCGAACTGAGCCGCAAAACTTACCCTGAATCGAAAATCTTCGGTCTCACTACAGGTCTTGCGGTAATGAAAATAAACTCCGAGCTTGGTTACGAGCCGGTTACCTACTCCGAACTTACCCAGGACGAAGCTTTCTGGGCCGGTTGCAAAAGCTGCGTGAACTACGAGATCCTTATGAGTAAGGAACGTAAGAATTGTATGTGTACTGCAATGCTCTATGATCCGAAAGATCATTACACTCCGGAAGAAACCATCCAGGATTTCAAGCAACATTCATCACTGTATGAGCGCTTTATGCGTATCAAACAATGGAAGTTGCTGAAGCCATTGTTGCGACGTGACAAGGATGGAAAGAAAACCGAGAAGCCTAAATCACTTCTTCATTTCTTTTTTCACTTTTAGTCTGGTCAGGCCTGAAGTGTATCGTATTTTTGCCCCCGTTTACGGTTTGGCAATCTTTGTTCATTATTAAAATCAATTCGGTTCCATGAGTAATAAAGTAGTACTCGCTTACAGCGGTGGCCTGGATACCACCTATTGTGCCATCTATCTCAGTAAGATCAAAAACCTCGAGGTACACGCAGTTACGGTTAACACCGGGGGTTTCAGCGACGAAGAAATCAGCAATATTGAAAAAAGAGCCCGCGAACTCGGGGTTGCTTCTTTCAAATGTGTTGATGTTACAAAACATTATTACGATTCATGCATACGATATCTTATATATGGTAATATCCTTAAGAATGCTACCTATCCATTAAGCGTAAGCGCTGAAAGAATGGTGCAGGCAATAGCTGTTGCAGAACATGTACAGGAAGTCGGTGCGGCTTATGTCGCCCACGGCAGTACAGGCGCCGGTAACGACCAGGTTCGTTTTGACATGGTGTTCCAGAGCATGCTTCCGGGTGTTGAGATCGTTACGCCTATCCGAGATATGAAACTCAGCCGCGAAGCAGAGATCGAATTCCTGAAAGAACATGGTGTTGACATGAACTTTCACAAAGCTCAATACAGCATCAACAAAGGTCTTTGGGGTACTTCAGTTGGTGGTAAAGAAACGCTTACCAGCAAAGAATATCTTCCGGAAGATGCATGGCCAACACAGGTTACTGAAAGTGGCGTAAGAAATCTTGAGCTTGTATTTGAAAAAGGAGAACTGGTTGGTGTTGATGGAAAGACTTTCGCGCATCCTGTTGAAGCAATACAATATTTACAGGCGATCGCACAACCTTATGGTGTTGGTCGTGATATACATGTTGGTGATACGATCATCGGTATCAAAGGTCGTGTTGGTTTTGAAGCCGCAGCTCCCCTGATCATTGTTAAGGCACACCATCTGCTCGAAAAACATACGATCACCAAATGGCAGCTCTACTGGAAAGAACAACTCAGCACCTGGTACGGTAACTGGCTTCATGAAGGTCAGATGCTTGATCCGACCATGCGCAACATCGAGAAGTTCTTAACGGATACACAGGAAACTGTAAGCGGTAAAGTATTTGTCACGATCCAGCCTTATCGTTTCACTGTAACAGGTATTGAATCTGCACATGATCTTATGAGCAACAAATTCGGTAGCTATGGTGAAATGAACAAAGGTTTCAGCGGTGATGATGTAAAAGGTTTCGCAAGAATCTTCGGTAACCAGACCGCAATATTTCATAAAGTAAACTCTCCGGATAATGATTAAGGTTGGAATAGTTGGAGGTGCAGGTTATACCGGTGGTGAATTACTGAGACTGCTCGTAAACCATCCTGAAGCAAATATCAGGTTTGTGAACAGCAGCAGTAATGCAGGTAATCCTGTGTCCAGAGTACATGCGGATCTTGAAGGAGAAACAACGCTTGAATTTTCTGAGAAACTCAGTGATGATATTGAAGTGTTGTTTCTGTGTGTCGGTCATGGTGATGCAAAGAAGTTTCTTGAAGCCAACAAGATCGCTCCACATGTGCGTATCATAGATCTTTCACAGGATTTCAGATTGCTTGCGGGCAACTCGATCGGCGAAAGAAAATTTGTTTATGGTCTTCCTGAACTGAATAAAGAAGCGATCCGCAGCGCGAATAACATAGCGAATCCGGGTTGTTTCGCAACCGGTTTGCAACTCGGCTTATTGCCACTCGCCAAAGCCGGCCTGCTTGAAGACGTATACACAACAGGCATCACCGGATCTACCGGTGCCGGCCAGGGATTGAATGCCACCTCGCATTTTTCATGGAGGGCAAATAATATACAGGCTTACAAAACGCTGAATCATCAGCATCTTGGTGAGATTGGTCAGTCTCTGGCACAACTCAGCAGCGGAAAAAATGTTGATATAAGTTTTGTTCCCTGGAGAGGAGATTTCACTCGTGGCATCTTCGTAAGTTCTCAACTGAAATGTGACCTCGAACTTGCTGAATTGAACGGGATCTTCACTGAATATTACGCGGAGCATCCTTTTACCGTTGTAAGCAAAGAACCTATTTTCCTGAAACAGGTTGTGAATACAAACAAATGTTTTATTCAGCTTGAAAAAGTTGGAAGCAAGATCGTTGTTCACAGCGTAATTGATAACCTCCTGAAAGGTGCAAGCGGTCAGGCAGTTCAGAACATGAACCTGATGTTTGGGATCGATGAAACAACCGGGTTGCGCCTGAAGGCTAATTATTTTTAACCTTTCACCGGCGCTGTTTCCGGCCAGAAGTTAAGCAGCGAATAGCTCTACCTGGAGGAGCGCGTTTGTAAACTATGGTTCTGTTCATCAGTAAAATTCAAAACAATGAAACTTTTTGACGTCTACCCCATCAATGATATCACAATAGTAAAAGCACAGGGCTCTAACGTATGGGATGATAAGGGTACTGAATATCTTGACCTTTATGGTGGTCACGCCGTGATCTCTATCGGGCATACACACCCGCATTATGTTGAAAGACTTACCACGCAATTAAGCAAGGTTGGGTTTTATTCAAACTCTATAAAAATTCCTTTGCAGGAAGAACTTGCATTGAAGCTTGGGAAAGTTTCAGGCAAGGAAGATTATCAATTGTTTCTTTGTAACTCAGGTGCGGAAGCAAATGAGAACGCATTGAAGCTTGCATCTTTCTATAACGGACGTAAAAGGATTATTGCTTTTAAGAAAGCTTTTCACGGTCGTACTTCACTGGCTGTAAGTGTAACTGATAATCCAAAGATAGTTGCACCGGTGAATGAGAATCCAAATGTTGTGTTTCTTCCATTCAATGACGAAGCCGCTTTGGAAGCTGAATTCGCAGCAAACGGCGATTCAGTTTGTGCAGTGATCATCGAAGGTATCCAGGGTGTTGGTGGTATCAATGTGGCCGGCGAAAGCTTTCTCCAGGCGATCCGTAAACATTGTGATAAACACAATGC
Source organism: Flavitalea sp. (assembly GCA_040508255.1). Taxonomy (GTDB): domain Bacteria; phylum Bacteroidota; class Bacteroidia; order Chitinophagales; family Chitinophagaceae; genus DATHKG01. The sequence goes on along the minus strand of JBEVNF010000012.1, from coordinate 5,654 downwards.
AGTATTCATCGCAGATAGTGTACAGTGTGGTTATGGAAGAAGTGGTAAATTCTTTTCACAGGACTACAGCGGTGTGAACGCAGACATTTATACAATGGCGAAGGGCATGGGTAATGGATTTCCTGTTGCAGGTATCATCATTGCTCCTCATATCAAGGCAGTACCATTAATGCTTGGTACCACCTTCGGCGGAAACCATCTTGCCTGTGCCGCTGCACTCGCAGTACTGGAAGTGATCGAGTCTGAAAATCTGATAACTAATGCATCGACCCTTGGTGAATATATCGCTGAAGGCCTCAAACAGATCCCTGAATTGCAGAATGTAAGAGGTCGTGGACTAATGATTGGTTTCGATGTTCCTGAACATCTGAAAGATCTTCGCAGGAATCTTCTTTTCAAACATCATATTTTCACAGGCGAAGCAAAACCAAATGTGATCAGGTTGTTGCCATCACTTGCCTTAACAAAAGCGGATGCAGACAAGTTCCTGGCTGCCGTTAAACAAGAAATTAAATCGTTAGCTTCAACATCTCAACCTGTAGCTTAAGCAATGAAAAATTTTATTTCAGTTTCTGATGTCCCGGATATCAATGCGCTTGTTTCAACTGCATTGAAGTATAAAAAAGATCCGTTTATTGATAAGGCCCTTGGTCAGAATAAAAGGATCGGTTGTTTGTTCCTGAATCCAAGTATGCGTACACGCCTGAGTACACAGGTTGCTGCACAGAATCTTGGTATGGAAGCTATCGTTTTCAATGTTGACAAGGAGGGCTGGGCACTTGAGTTTGAAGAGGAAGCGATCATGAGCGGCAACAAGGTTGAGCATGTAAAGGATGCTGCGCCGATCATGGGAAAGTATTTTGATATTCTTGCGATCAGGACTTTTCCTGGTCTAAAGAATCGCGAAGAAGATTACAGTGAACTTTATATTAACCAGTTTATCAAATACGCAGGTATACCGGTAGTGAGTCTTGAGAGTGCAACATTGCATCCGCTGCAGAGTCTTACAGACATCATCACGATCAAAGAAACATTGAATACACAGCCGCCTTTAGGTCGCAAACCCAGGATCGTTTTGAGCTGGGCACCACATGTAAAGGCGTTGCCACAATGTGTTGCCAATAGTTTCTCTCAATGGGTGAATGGCTGGGGTGAAGCAGATTTTGTGATCACGCATCCGGAAGATTACGAACTGGATGAGAAGTTTACTGCCGGAGCTACTATCACACATGACCAGGATGCTGCACTTGCAGGTGCTGACTTTGTTTATGTAAAGAACTGGAGCACTTATCATGATTACGGACGTATCTATAACAATGATCCGGAGTGGATGCTTACTAATGAAAAACTTCAGCTTACAAACAATGCAAAGGTTATGCACTGTTTACCGGTAAGAAGAAACGTCGAACTCAGCGATGAAATTCTTGATGGGCCAAACAGCATCGTAACAACCGAAGCATCGAATAGAGTTTGGGCAGCACAGGCAGTGTTGAGTGAGATACTCAGGGGCTAATCTCCCCTCCTGCTAAAGAGAGGTCAGGGGTGGTTGCCTGAAATAAATCATCAGCAACGAACCACGATCTCAATTCGCTCCCTTGCCGAAGTTGACAAAATGAACAAATGGAAAAACTCGTTATTATAAAAATTGGCGGAAACATCGTTGACGATGAAGCAGCGCTTACTTCCTTCCTCGATGCTTTCGCCGGTACGCCCGGCAAAAAGATCCTGGTACATGGCGGTGGCAAAGTTGCTACCCGTCTTGCCGCTGATCTGAATGTGCCACAACAGCTGGTTGACGGAAGACGCATCACTGATGCCGAAACGCTTAAGATCGTAACCATGGTTTACGCTGGCCTTATCAACAAAAACATTGTTGCTTCATTGCAGTCGCGTGGTTGCAACGCGATGGGACTTACCGGCGCAGATGGCAACGCAATCAAAGCACATAAGCGTGTAAAAGCCTCGCTTGATTATGGCTTCGCCGGTGATGTTGATTCAATCAATGCGGAGCTGATCGATGGCCTGTTAAAACAGGATCTGAACATCGTATTCGCACCCATCACACACGATCAGAAAGGTCAGCTTCTCAACACCAACGCAGACACAATTGCACAGGAGATCGCAAAAGGTCTCAGTAAACTGTATAATGTTCAACTGATCTACTCATTTGAAAAAGCAGGTGTACTAAGGGATGCCAATGATGATAAAACCGTTATCAGCAGGATCGATCCTGCATCTTATAAAGAACTGAAAGATCAACAGGTGATTTTTGCAGGTATGATACCAAAGCTTGACAACGCATTTGCAGCCATAGGCAGTGGTGTTGCCAAAGTGATAATCGGAAATGCACAACAACTGGCGCAGCTTATTGACGGCTCTGCCGGCACAACCATTACGGATGCAGCATGACAGGATTGACATATTACAGGCAGACGCGGTAAGTCTGCTCAAAGAACTGATAGCAACCCCATCTTTCAGCAAAGAAGAAGACATTACAGCCGGAATACTTTGCAGGTTTCTTGGTGAACGCGGCGTTGTACATCACCGCATTGAAAATAACGTGTACGCCTATAACCTGCATTATGACAAGGCGAAACCTTCGGTTCTTCTTAACTCACATCATGACACTGTAAAACCAAACAAAGGATATACCCTTGATCCCTTCAGCCCCATCGTAAAAGATGGCAAACTGTTTGGTCTTGGCAGCAATGACGCAGGTGGATGCCTGGTTTCATTGATCGCAACCTTTTTGTTCTTCTATCATCGTGAAGATCTTCCATTCAACGTAGTTCTTGCAGCAAGCGCCGAAGAAGAGATCAGTGGCTTCAATGGTATCGAGTTGCTTGTTAAAGAACTAGGACCAATTGATTTTGGCATTGTAGGTGAACCCACGCAAATGCAGATGGCAATTGCAGAAAAAGGATTACTGGTTCTTGACGTCCATGCAGAAGGCCGCGCAGGCCACGCCGCACGCGAAGAGGGCGACAACTCCATATACAAGGCCCTGACAGATATTCAGTGGTTCAGCACCTATAAATATCCAAAGGTTTCTGAACTACTGGGACCAGTAAAGATGAGTGTTACTGTTATTGAAACAGAAAACAAAGCACATAACGTCGTTCCTTCCCAAACGCATTTCGTAGTGGATGTGCGGGTAAACGAACTATACACTTTTGAAGAAGTACTCGATATCATCCGTATGCACACAAGCTGCAAGGTAACGCCAAGGAGCCTGCGCATGCGATCATCCTATATTTCACTTGAGCATCCGCTGATCAAAGCAGGACTCAAACTCGGAAGAACCTATTATGGTTCACCAACCACATCAGACAAAGCGCTGATGCCATTTACCACGTTAAAGATGGGTCCCGGCGACTCCGCAAGAAGTCACACGGCCGACGAATATATTCACATCGATGAGATCAATCATGGCATTGAACTCTACATACAATTTTTAAAAGAGCTGATATGAAACTTTGGAGCAAGGAAAGCACGAGTACATCTGAACTGATAGAAAAATTCACAGTTGGCCGTGATAAGGAATTTGACATCCTTCTTGCTGAACATGATGCACTTGGCTCAATCGCACACGTTAAGATGCTTGGCTCAGTTGGTCTGATGAGTGCATCGGATGCAGAAGTTGCAGTAAAAGGTCTCGAAGCAATTCTTGCTGATATCCGGGCCGGGAAATTTGCAATTGAAGAAGGTGTTGAAGATGTTCACTCACAAATTGAATTCCTGCTCACAAAAAACATCGGTGAACCAGGAAAAATGATCCATAGCGGTCGCAGCCGGAACGATCAGGTTGCTGTTGATATCAAACTCTATCTGCGCGCAGAGATCCTGAAGATCAAAACTGAAACTGAATCTTTTTTTAACCTGCTGATACAACAAAGCGAAGAATTCAAAGACAAACTTTTACCTGGTTATACGCATCTTCAGATTGCCATGCCATCATCCTTCGGCTTATGGTTCGGTGCATACGCCGAAAGTCTTGTTGATGATATGGAAATGCTCGCGGCAGCTTATGCGGTCGCAAACAAAAACCCATTGGGCAGTGGCGCAGGCTATGGTTCATCATTTCCATTGAACAGAACAATGACAACCTCATTGCTCAATTTCGGATCAATGAACTACAATTCTGTTTATGCACAGATGACCCGTGGCAAAACAGAGAAACTTACTGCAACGGCCATAGCAAGCATCGCTGCGACCCTCAGCAAAATGTCGATGGATGCTTGTTTGTATATCAATCAGAACTTCGGATTCATTTCATTCCCCAACGAACTTACAACGGGCAGTAGTATTATGCCGCATAAAAAGAACCCCGATGTATTTGAACTGATCCGTGCGAAATGTAATCGCATCCAGGGAACACCAAATGAATTAACGTTATTGATCAATAACCTGCCTTCAGGTTATCATCGTGATATGCAGCTTACCAAGGAAATTCTGTTTCCGGCAATCGAAGAACTTAAATCATGTCTGCAGATAATCCAACTGATGCTTTCGAATATCAGCGTAAAGGATAACATTCTTGATGATGAAAAATACCGCTATCTTTTTAGTGTAGAGGCAGTGAATGAGCTTGTAAACAAAGGCGTTTCATTCAGGGATGCATACAGGCAGGTTGGCAATGATATTGAAGCAGGAACTTTTGGTTTTGATTATAAGAAGCAATTGAATCATACCCATGAAGGAAGTCTGGGCAATCTTTACAATGATGCAATTGTGAAAGAGATGGAGAAGGTCGGGAAGAAATTCGCATAAATAATCTCTCTCCTCCTTCATCTGAACGAGGAGAGAGAGATCCGGTATTATCTCAATGCTTTTGTATCAACCCTGCCCGGAGTATCTTTACCAGCAATGATCGAAGTTGAACTAATGGCAATCGCCTTAATGATCTCTGCCATATTCTTCATATCAAGCGTTCCAACTTCATCTGTTACCTTATGATAATTTGGTTCTGAATCCATTTTGGAAGTTGAGATTGTATGCGCTGCTACACCTTGTCTCGCGAGTGTTGCATTGTCTGAACGATAGAACAATTGCTGATCAGGATATGGGTCCGGATAGAATTTGAATTTTGTTCCAGCCAGGTTTTTTTCAAGAATTTTACCCAGGTCAGTTTTCTCATAACCGGTGATATAAGCAGAATTCTTCCCCCATTTACTATCAGTACCGATCATTTCAATATTGAACATTGCCATTACTTTCGATGAATCAAACTGGTTGGAAAAATGTCTTGCGCCAAAGCCGCCAACCTCTTCAGCGGTGAATGCCGCAAACACGATTGTACGCTCGTTATCTTTCTTTTTTGCGAAGTAGTTGGCAAGCATGATCACTGCGGTAGTACCGGCAGCATCATCGTTTGCTCCATTAAAAATTGAATCGCCCGTTTCATTGGGTTTAGTTATTCCAAGGTGGTCATAATGACCGGAGAAAATGACGATTTCGTCTCTCTTTGATTTGCCCGGAATCATACCAACAACGTTTTTCAGTGGGGCATCATAAGCCTTCTTGGTAATACTGACATCAAATGACGCTACATCTTCTGTGCCCGATACCATCAGAAAATTACTCTTCATATTCGGGTTCATTCTTCTTGCTGAACGGATGTACCCAAAGACTTCAGTATGAGCAGGGTCCACAAT
>JBEVNF010000539.1:0-5443 GCA_040508255.1 Flavitalea sp. | reverse complement strand
TAAAACCGGATTCTGCGTTTTTCCTTAAATCGTTAATCTTTCTCCTGTTGCGGCAAAGCCGGCATCTTTGAGCGGGCTAATTTTGCGCATTAACAAGAAATGTTTTTGATTAACGATTTCAATATATGAAAGGATCCCCTCAACGGTTTTTGTCACTGCTTGCTTTTGTACTGCCATTCTTTGTTTTCGCCCAGCAAAACGGACAGGTTGTAGCAGTCACGGGTGCGGTTTCGGACTCAACAACCGGAAAACCAGTAACATATGCAACAATTAATGTTACGGATAATAATGGTAAAGAGATCGCAGCAACCTATTCCGATGAAAAGGGTGTGTTCAAGTTCAATGTCCCTGCCGCTGGTGAATATATTCTGGAGATAACTTCTGTTGGATACGCTATCAGGTCACTCGGTGTGACCGTGAAAGCCGGAGGTCCATCAAGGCTTTCAAACATTCTTCTAGAGCCCAAAAGTGGTGAACTGGCCGAGGTAACAGTCATCTCCCGCCGAAGACTCGTGGAACAGAAACCGGGTATGCTGGTTTATAATGCAGAAAATGACCTGACCAACAAAGGTGGAAGTGCGGCGGACGTGCTCCGTAAGGCGCCTGTTCTGAATGTTGACGCACAGGGTAATGTTTCCATTCGTGGAAATACAAATCTTAAGATCCTGATTAATGGAAAGTATTCCGGCCAGATGGCGAGAAGCCCCGCGGATGCCCTGAACATGATCCCCGCAGACCTGATCAGGTCGGTTGAAGTGATCACAACACCTTCCGCTAAATATGATGCTGAAGGTGCGGCGGGTGTGATCAACATCATCACCAAAAAGGGTCGAAAGAATTTCAGTGGCACGCTGGAAGTTGCCGTAAGTAATCTCGAACAGGTGATCAATCCAAGATTTACGGTCAATCGTGATAAATGGAACATCAATGTGAATGGTCACCTGCACAGGCTTACGCAGAAAGAAGAAAGTGGGATCGAAAGAACGACTTTTGAAAATGGAGCTCCTTCCGTAAATCTGCAACAGACCATCAGGAAGAAAAATTCCGCTCCACACGGTTCTGCTGATATCGTAATTGATTATTCAGTTGATTCAACCAGTGAATTGAGTCTTGGTATAACCTCGTGGTTCGGAAGATGGCCGGATAACAGCAATGTTTCAAGCTTGCTCAGAAACAGCGGTGGTGCAATCCTTGAGGAGTATGACCAGGCAATAAATAGTTATAGTGGCTACCTAGGAAGTGATCTGAATCTTGGATACAACAAAAAATTCAAAAGACCTGGGCAGGAACTCACATTGCTTGTGCAGTTTTCACCGGCACGCGATAAATCTGATTATAATACTTCGCTCGCTAAAAAATTTTCAGATGTCTATTACCGTGAGCAAAACGTTGGTTACACCAATAACAGGGAATGGACCTTCCAGGGTGATTATGTTCAACCCATTTCGAAAAATGGAAAATTCATCTACGAAGGCGGTGCGAAAGTGATCCTGAGAAACGTACGTAATAATTATGATGTTGCTGCAGGGTATGCACCTCAACCAGATGTATTGTTACCGGTTAGTACACGCTCCGATATTTTTACTTATTCACAGGATGTGTATGCTGCTTACTCGATGCTGAAACTCAGCATGAAAAATAACTGGTATGCTGAAGCGGGAGCGAGGTTCGAGGAAACAGTGCTGGATGGATCGTTTGCAAATCAAAGCAGTGATTTCTACAGCAGGTTCAATAATTTTATTCCTACGGCAACGGTTTCAAAACGCCTGGATGATGCACAAACTTTATCACTCAGTTATACAAAACGAATCACAAGGCCTTATATATGGGATCTGAACCCAAATGCAAATGCAAGTGATCCAAAGAATATTTCCGTGGGTAATACTGCATTGAGACCAGAGCTGGCACATCAGGCAGAACTCTCCTATGCATTCACCGGTGAATCAGGTTTCTTTGTTAATGCATCCCTTTTCTGGAAGCAGACTGATAATTCAATTGTTGATATCACAAGAACAGATGAGAACGGTGTATCGGTTATCAGTAAAGAAAATCTTGCAGGTAATACACAATATGGTCTTAACCTCTCATCATCCGTAAGATTGTCTGACCTCACAACATTGAATGGAAATATTAATGTGAATCATCTCGATTTTAACAGCGATGAACTAAAGATCATGAACAAAGGGTGGGGTGCAGATTTCAATATCAATGCAAGTCATAAACTTCCTGCAAATTTTGGATTGCAGGCATTTGGTGAATACAATACAAGGATCGTAACCTTCCAGGGACATAACAGCAACCGATATTATTACAGCTTTGCGGCAAAGAAAGAATTGCCGGCATCTAAGATCATATTTACGTTGTCTGCAGTAAACCCATTTAATAAATACAATCCTCAACAGGTAATTTTGAATTCACCATCATTCTATGCTGTGTTTTCAAACAGGTACTATACACGCGCGGTGAAACTTACGGTGAACTGGGAATTCGGGCAGATGTTCCAGAATCGTGAAAGGAAAAAGATCAGTAATGAGGATGTGAAGGGAATGAACAAAGGTTAGAACCAACGCCATTTTTGTCTGCCGGTAAACACGAATATAACGGAGATCACGATTAACATCAGTAGTAGGAGACCAGAATTGATAAGTACCGGCATGATACCAAGCTTGTTAATCTCAAGGAATGGATAAGGGTACCAGTTTACAAAATACCCTCTGATCAATGAATATATCAAGTAACAAAACGGATAAATGATCCATGCAGGTATATTGCTGAAATGCAATTTCCGGGTGTCTACCCAGAAGATCCAATAGATAAGCATCAATATCGGGATTACGGTATGAAGCAGGTTATCTGCTACCAACTGCCATCCGGCAGGCGCCCAAAGGCTCCTTAATATGGCGTTGTAAACTATCCCAACAATAACAATATACATAGTGAGCGCAGTCTGAACAGATGCACTGGATATGTATCCTGTGGGATTGCTTCTTGTGTTGAAAAATCTTGCGGTTGCAAATAATGTCACAAGCAGATTGTTCTGTATGGTGAAAAAGCTAAAAAATCTGATCACTGTTTCTGGGTATGACGCTGTCGCGTTCCCGAGCATTAATATGAACTGGAGAATGACGCTGAACCACCCGGTGAGCATCAAAAACAAGAGATATGTTTTTTGTTTTTTCACAGCAGTATTGTGAGTTATCTAAAGGTAATTGAATACAGGATTATTTCATACATTCAGTATAGGGTTAAAAGTCAGGGACAGTTTCTAATATCAGATATATAGGTGACGTTAACCTGTGCAAAAATACGCGTCTCATTTAACCAAATTGTTATTTATGCGATCACGATATCTTTGCCTCATTTTAGTATTGTTAACCTGTAACCCGCTATCGGCACAGGATCCGGCACGCGACAGTACTGGTTATTTTGTCAGTTTCGATAAAACAAAAATCTACTATGAAGACAGGGGTTCAGGATTTCCTGTGGTACTGGTACATGGATTTATCAATACCGGTGAAACATGGAAACGTACCGATCTTTTTAAATCGCTGCAGGAAGCAGGCTTCAGGGTCATCACACTGGATCTGAGAGGCAACGGCAATTCGGATAAGCCGCATAACGCTGAGGGATATGCGAACGATGCCGAAGCCAGGGATATAATTGGCCTGGTGAGCTATCTTAAAATCAATCTATACGATGTAGTCGGTTACTCACGCGGATCTATCATTACCGCGAGGTTGCTGGTTCATGATAACAGGATAAGGAAAGCCGTGATTGGCGGGATGGGTACTGACTTCACCAACCCTGAGTGGCCGAGGAGAATTATGTTTTACAGGGCTTTGTCAGGTGATTCAATTCCCGAGCTCGCAGGTGTGGTAAAATATATAAAGGATTCGAAACTTGATCAAAAGGCATTGGCAATGATGCAAAAAGAACAGCCATCCACCCCGATGTCAATTCTTGCAAAATTTAATCAACCAATTTTTGTTGTGGTTGGTGATGCAGATGAGGATAAAGACAAGGCGAGGGAACTGGCGTCTATCTTCCCAAATGCACGTTACGCAATAGTTCCGGGTGATCACAGTGGTGCCATGCGATCGAAGGAATTTGCTTCAGAAGTAATATCATTTCTGAGACGTTGATGAGTTTTTTCTTTGTGCAAGAATATAATCTGCCAGCAAACCGATATCGCCTTCACTGATCGCACCTTTCCAGGCAGGCATGCCTTTCGCGACGATACCTTTGCTGATATTTTTGACAATGGCAGTTCTTCCGGTACCAAATTGCAAGGGAACATTAATGAGTCCTTTCGCTGTTTTAGTTCCTTTCAGATCGTTACCATGACAGCTCCCGCACAGCTGAGTGATAAGCTTGATTGCAGTTTTTGATTTTACTGTTGACACCGGCTCCACCATCGCCGCCACTTTTTTGATTACAGAATCCGGTTTTATAGGCCCTGTTCCTGGTGCTGGTCTCAACCTTAAGATCATATCATAACCACCTCCTCCACTTCCTTCGGGCGGATCGTTCTGCGAAGTGGACATGTACAGGTATCCATCAGGTCCGATCACAATGGATCGTATCCTTCCAAATCGTTTACGGAAATATATCTCCTGCTTCACTATTCTACGATTTGATATCTGCAGGCTGATCAGGGATTCTCCGCGCAGGGTAGCCATCAACAACCTGTTATTAAATTGTACAAACCTGGAATTCACAGGAAAAATGATCTCTGAAGGGCCAACAGATGGACTGTATTCATGAAGCGGTGGTCTGATGCCGACACGGGTCTCACGGTGATGCACAACCGGCCAGCCATAGTTAGCGCCTTTTACAATACGATTCACTTCATCGCCGCCTGTGGGACCGTGCTCTGATGCATACAGATCATTTGTGCCGGGCTGAAAACGAAGTCCCTGGGGATTTCTGTGACCATAGCTCCAGATTTCTTTGAGTGCAGTATCATTTTTTGCAAAAGGATTGTCGGCGGGTACCGAACCATCATCATTCAATCTCAGAATCTTACCGTTGAAAGCTTTGAGATCCTGCGAAAGAATTGCCTCATCAGCATCACCGGTTGTTATATAAAGCTTTTGATCGGGTCCAAACAGTAATCTGCAGCCAGTGTGATTGCGATTGGCTGGAATATTCTCCCGGATCACCAGTGCGTCAGTGATGGTATCATTTTCCAACCTGTTCCGGGTGATTCTCAGTTTCATCCGGTTGTCAGAGAGATAATTGTTGGCCACATAAATCAGTTTGTTTTTGCTAAAACCTGGATGGAGGCAAAGTCCAAGAAGTCCGGATTTATTGTCAAGAGGAATCCCGGGAATCTCAAAAACCGGGCGGATTACCAGCGTATCATTCCTGAAAAGCCTGATCCTGCCGGCGCGCTCTGTAATTAATATAGATTTATCGGGAAGGAAGATCAACTCCCAGGGAA
>JBEVNF010000522.1:0-5230 GCA_040508255.1 Flavitalea sp. | reverse complement strand
CTGCCATATTCTGCCATCAGTCACTATCTGCCATTTACCATTCCAGCTGAATATGTTTCGCATTTCTATGGCATCGTCTTCACGCTGTTCGCGATGTTCTACTCGATACTTGGTGGAATGCATAGTATTGTACTCGGTGATGTGATCAAATATGCGATCATGACTATAGCATGTACATCGATAGGGATCATCGCCGCTATACATCTGCACGACAAACAGCTCAACGTGCCGGAGGGTTGGACAAATCCATTTTTTGGTGTTGATCTTGGCATGTCCTGGAACGGTATCAATGCCGATGCTGATAAAAAAATCCAGAATGATGGCTTTGGTTTGTTCGGGATCTTTTTTATGATGATGCTTTTCAAAGGAGCTTTTGCAAGTCTTGCAGGTCCCGCACCAAACTATGATATGCAGAAGGTTTTATCGACAAGATCACCGAAGGATGCATCTAAAATGAGTGGCTTTGTTTCCATTATCCTCTTGCCGGTCAGGTACTCAATGATCATTGGTCTGACGGTACTTGGATTATTGTATTATAATCAACTTGATCTTGATACTGCCGGTAATGTTGATTTTGAAAAAGTGTTACCATCAGCGATCAATAATTTCTTGCCCGCTGGCATATTGGGGCTCACCCTAACCGGCTTGCTTGGTGCATTTATGGGTACATTTTCAGGAACACTGAATGCGGCGCAGGCTTATATCATTAACGACGTGTATTTAAAATATGTTGATCCGCTTGCATCCAACAGGAAGATCATCCGTATGAATTATCTCGTCGGAATTCTTGTGGTCGTGATCGGCTTTATCCTGGGATTCTTTGCAAAGGATGTAAACTCAGTGCTGCAATGGATCGTAGGTGCTTTGTATGGTGGATACATTGCCGCGAATATGTTGAAATGGTATTGGTGGCGCTTCAATGCAAATGGGTTTTACTATGGCATGATGAGCGGCATCGTGGCTGCGCTGATCTTTCCTTACCTGTTTGATGGATTGCCTTTATACAGCTGGCCATATCTCTTCCTGATCTCACTGACAGGTTCAGTGGCCGGTACTTACCTGGCACCACCAACAGATATAACAGTACTTAAGAACTTTTATACCAATGTACGGCCATGGGGAGCCTGGAAACCTGTACGCGACCTGGTGCTTGCTGAGAACCCTGAGTTCATAGTGAATAAACGCTTCAAGCTGGATATGTTCAATGTCGTGCTGGGTATCATTGCACAACTCTGTCTTACTATTCTGCCAATGTATCTCGTGCTATGGTTGAAACTTCCGCTGTTGATCACGGTCGTACTGCTTCTGATCATCATCATTATCCTGAAAAAAACCTGGTGGAATAAACTAGAGAATTAACATTTAAAATTATAAGGATGTCGACCTTTTTTCAAAAAAGACTGCAACAGCTCGAAACAGAATACAGATCCAATGTCCTCATGGATAATGTGCGTTGTGAATCGACAAACGGAATTTTTTCCAGATATGAATTTCCGATCCTCACCGCTAAGCATATTCCGATAGAATGGAGATATGATCTCAATCCCGCAACCAATCCATACCTGATGGAACGTTTTGGTATCAATGCGGTCTTTAACGCAGGCGCGATCAAATACAATGGAAAATATGTGCTGATGACCAGGGTTGAAGGCACTAACCGTAAATCGTTTTTTGCAATTGCTGAAAGCGACAATGGTATCGATCATTTTCGTTTCCGGAGTGAACCGGTTTTGATACCGGAAACAGTTGAGCCTGATACCAACATCTATGATATACGACTTGTACAACATGAAGATGGCTGGATCTATGGTTTGTTCTGCACTGAGCGACGCGACCCATCGGCGAGACCCGGGGATCAGTCTGCCGCCGTTGCGCAATGTGGCATTGTGCGTACAAAAGATCTGCTTTTGTGGGAGCGGTTACCCGATCTGCAAACATCTGCTGCACAACAACGCAATGTTGTACTCCATCCGGAATTTATAAACGGGCGTTATGCTTTTTATACACGACCACAGGATAGTTTTATCGAAGCCGGCGATGGCGGAGGTATTGGATTGGGGTTCAGTGATGATATTACAAAGGCAGTGATCAAAGATGAAACAATACTTGATCGCAAAATCTATCATACGGTTTATGAACTCAAAAACGGGCTTGGACCTGCGCCTATCAAAACTGCACGCGGTTGGCTGCATCTTGCACACGGTGTAAGAAATACAGCTGCGGGCCTGCGCTACGTTCTTTATATCTTTATGACATCACTGAGTGATCCTTCGAAAGTTATTCACAAACCCGGTGGTTATTTTCTCGCACCCGAAGGTGAAGAAAGAATCGGGGATGTTTCAAATGTTGTGTTCTCGAACGGATGGATAGCTGAAGATAATGGGGATGTGTTTATTTATTATGCTTCATCCGACAGCAGGATGCACGTAGCAACCACAACGATCAATCAGTTGCTTGACTATGCGATCAATACCCCGGCTGATGGATTTACTTCTGCAGAATCTGTCAAAACCTTAACCCATATCATCGATGCGAACCGTAGCTATGAAAGTAATCTGAAAACATCTGTAAACAGCTGAACAATGATGAGCGATATCTCAATACTTCAGAAGTATTCCGGTGAAGTAACAACAGAGCTTGGTAATATCCTTAGTTTCTGGTCGGGTAAGATGCCTGATAAACAAAATGGTGGATTTATCGGTAGGATAGGGGGCGATAATCAGGTCTATCCGGAATCACCCAAAGGTGCTGTGCTAAACAGCCGCATACTTTGGACTTATTCAGCCGCCTATTTACACGATAAAAATTCAGCAAACCTCGAACTTGCTGATCGTGCCTATGATTATCTCGCAAAGTTTTTCATCGATCCTCAATATGGTGGGGTTTATTGGATGCTTGATTTTAAGGGTAAGCCTGTTGATGATACCAAACAGATTTATGCGCAGGCTTTTGCCTTGTATGCAATAGCTGAGTACTGTAAAACTGGTAAAAGATCAGAAGCCCTTGATGCTGCCCGGAGATTGTATGAACTGATCGAATCTAAAAGCTACGATAAAACTTACGGCGGATACATTGATGCTTTTACCCGCGATTGGTCACCCGTAGGCGACTCCAGACTCAGTGAAAAGGATGCTGCCGCGAAGAAAACAATGAACACGCATCTTCACCTGGTAGAGGCATATGCTAATTTTTATCTTGTCTGGCCGGATGCAACTCTTAAAAAACGCATTCAGCAACTGCTTGAAAATTTTGATAAGTATATTATCGATCACGGTACCAATCATATGGGTCTTTACTATGATGAACATTGGAAACGATCAGATCATATTGTTTCATACGGTCATGATATTGAAGCATCCTGGCTTCTGCTTGAATCTGCGGAGATTATCAAAGATGCCACCCTGATAAAAGTTTTCAAAAAACATGCAATTTCTCTTGCCGATGCGGTTCTTGAAGGGATAGACAATGACGGCGCGCTATTCTATGAAAAAGAAGGTGCAAAGCTGAACCGTGAAAAGCACTGGTGGCCGCAGGCGGAAGCAATGGTAGGTTATCTGAATGCCTACGAACTTACGAAAGATGAAAGGTATCTGCATAAGAGTATTAATTGCTGGCAGTTTGTAAGAAAAAATCTGCTCGACAAAAAAGGCGAGTGGTATTGGGGAATAGATGAGTCGGGTAAGCCAATGATAAAACAGGATAAGGCTGGTCCCTGGAAATGCCCGTATCATAACGGTCGCGCCTGTCTTGAGATCATCAAACGCGTTCAAAAAATCGCTGAATCAAAATGAAAACCTTCGCAAACCTTGTCTTTGTTGTGATGCTGGCTCCTTTTAGTCTGGCAGCGCAGAAAAACCAAATTAAGCTTGTTGACAATAAAGCAACAAAAGAAACGGTTGCAACTGCCTCAACGCTTCTTAAATTATCCGAAAAACATATTTTATTCGGGCATCAGCATGCTACAGAATACGGCCATGGCTGGAGCGGTGATGACAATCGTTCTGATGTGAGATCAGTGACCGGTTCACATCCGGCTGTGATAGGTGTTGACTTCAGCGGGTTATCTGGTTTGCCGGATGATATTGTTAACAGGAACTTTGAAGCACTCAGAAAGAACATAACAGACACGTATAACCGCGGAGGTATAACCACTGTTGCATGGCATTTTTCAAATCCGGCTTCCGGTGGTGGATTTTACTGGAAAGACAGTGTATCGGTTCCTGCGGTTAAACTTATTATACCGGGAGGTTCTCATCACGGGAAATATAAAACGATACTTGCAAAGATCGCGGAACTTGCAAATGCATGCAAGGGAAAAGACGGTAAGCTTGCGCCAATGATCTTCCGACCCTTTCATGAGTTTGATGGTGACTGGTTCTGGTGGGGCCGTGCTCATTGCACAACGGAGGAATTTACCACGCTCTGGCAATTCACAGTTGGTTTTCTCCGCGATTCGCTCCAGGTGCACAATTTTATCTATGCATTTTCTCCGGATAATAAATTTGACAGCGAAGAACAATTTCTGGAGCGTTATCCCGGTGATGAATTTGTTGACCTCGTAGGGATGGACAACTACGGAGACTTTGGACGGGATGGTAAATATGATCTGGAGGCAGGTACCAAAAAACTGAAAATAGTTTCTGATTATGCAAAGAAAGCAAAGAAACTAGCAGCGTTTACGGAGACCGGTCTTGAATCAATACCAAACAAAACATGGTGGACAGAAACACTGCTGAAAACATTAAAAACAAAAGGTCTCCAACTCTGTTATGTGCTCGTTTGGAGAAACGACACAAAAAGCTCCACTCATTACTATGCGCCTTTTCCCGGCCATTCAAGCGTTCCTGATTTTATAAAATACTATAAAGATCCGTTCACCATCTTCGAAAACGATCTAAAAAAATCACCATCAAACTGATGATACTTTTTTAGCCTGATGATTTTATGTTCAATTATCGATACCTACATTTCTATTCATGGCGTTGCAAAGATTTTGCAATATCGTTCAGGATACCTGTGCTAAATTGATTTAGCACGCCCGATGATTTGCAGTAATTTTTATGATGATATTTTATGCATAAAAAGTATCAACATCGGTCAAAATATCAGCACTACAACATTTGAAAACAAAATACTTTGCTGCAAAATGTTAACTGCTATGCCAAATTGCTTGCTGCAGCGGAGATTCTCTCCCCGAAGCTCAAACTATCTGAAAGGCAAATCTATTCTT
>JBEVNF010000521.1:0-10408 GCA_040508255.1 Flavitalea sp. | reverse complement strand
CAATGCCATCGGGAAATTTATATTTCTTTTTTTGACCAGATTCTTGCCTGATTCAAGCTGATCCTTTTCTGACATAAGTCCTATCACCTCAAATCCCTTGTCGCGGTACTTCGCATATAAAGAATCTACTTTTGGCATAGACGCCAGGCATGGTGCGCACCACACCTCCCAGAAATCTATCAGCACGATCTTATCAGCGAAGTCTGTATTAGTGATCTTCTTTGAATCAAAAGTGGTCAGCGCGAAAGAAGGGAAAGCTTTCCCTTTAAGTGATTCCTGCACTTTGTTGCCTGCGCGTACCAATGGTTTGTATTCTTCAGGCACATGATTCAAGCTGAAATCGAAAGTATTTGCAGCATTGATCTTTACTGCATTGATCGTTGAATTTAAGTCCTGGTTCTTATCAACCGCAACAAGATGTGACCGGACCTGTACGGGTAACATGGTTGACTTGCTGATCTTAATAATGCGATACCTGTCTGTAACCTCTTCTTCTTTAACATCAGGAAGATCGATCCTGAGATAGTAGTGATCGTTGTCCTGCTGCAGATCCAGTTTTATTGCTCCACTTGTATCCAGCCTGATCAGTTCAGGAACGATCATCTGCCCACCAGGCATACCGTAATAATGTGGGATGATATTTTTTGATGAAGTAGCTTCAAAAGTTTTGTCATCATGATTTATGCCCACAGCCATTTTCCCGTCATAGATCGTTTCCTGGTTTATACTGTCCCTTGTACCATGATACGCAAATCCAATCAGCGAATCTGCAGGTAATTGCATCAGCGTGGCTTTGCCGGAGCTGCGCCGTGTAGAACCTGTCGTGAATGTATCGGTCCGCACAAGCTCGTACTCAATTGTGTTGATACGCGATTGAGCTTCCCGTACTTGTTTAAATACAGATTGCGGTGTTTGGGCGGAACCTTTAACTGTTACAACGAAGAAGAGCAATGCAAATAAAGTTCTCATAACTAAAATTGAATTTCAATTATACGAATAAATTCGTAATTGATTAGATTTTTATAGATAGCACTTTATTGACCGTCGGATGGACATCCGGCGGTTGTTTTTTTATCCCTACCTTCGATCCCACAAACTAATATTCTTTATGCTTAAAAAATTCCCTGTGTCGGTTGCCATCGCTGCAACCGCAATCATGATGTCGGCTTGCGGTGACAGTGCATCCACTGATGAAAAAAAAGCCGAAGGTGATTCAACTGCCGCATCAACCACTGCCGGTGCAGCAGGTGTAGAAACAAAACCAGCAAATACAAACTACAAGCCTGCATTCGAAGGACAAACACGAATCGGTGCAGTATCAACAAAAACACCTTATGATGTTAAACCTCTTACCAAAGGTTTAAAAAATCCATGGGGTATCGCAGTATTGCCGGATGGTCGTTTACTGATCACCGAAAAAGCAGGTGCACTTCGTATCGCCACCACTGATGGTAAACTCAGCGAACCAATCACCGCAGGTATTCCAAAAGTTGACCCACAAGGACAGGGTGGTTTACTTGGTCTTACCATCGATCCCGCGTTTGCAACAAACAAAATGGTTTACTGGGTTTTCTCTGAACCGTCAGCAAACGGCAACCTGACAGCCGTTGCAAAAGGCAAGTTGTCTGCAGATGAAAAATCAATTGAAGGTGCTGTTACCATTTATCGTGCAACTCCTTACTATAAGGGACAACTGCATTATGGTGGCCGTATCCTGTTTGACAAAACAGGTAATCTTATCGTAAGTACCGGAGAGCGTTCCGATCTTGCAACACGCCCACAGGCTCAGGATCTGAAATCGGGCCTCGGAAAGATCGTTCGTATCACAACTGATGGTAAAGCTGCTCCTGGCAATCCAACGATTGGTGGAGCTGAGAGACCAGAACTTTACACCTATGGTCACCGCAACGTTCAGAGTCTTGCATTTCACCCACAAAGCGGTGACCTCTGGGAAGCTGAGTTTGGTCCGCGCGGTGGTGATGAACTTAACCGTATCGAAGCAGGTAAAAACTATGGCTGGCCGATCATTACTTACGGTATCGAATATGCTGGTCCAAAGATCGGTGACTCAATTCAACAGAAAGATGGAATGGAACAACCTGTATACTACTGGGATCCGGTTCTTTCACCAAGCGGTATGACATTTTATAGTTCAGACAGCATTCCTGAATGGAAAAATAATCTTTTCATCAGTGGTCTCAGCAGTCAGCACATCGTAAGACTTGTTATAGAAAATAATAAGGTTGTTGGTGAAGAAAGATTGCTCAGCGGTGAGAATAAACGTTTCCGTGCAGTTATGGAAGGGAAAGATGGCGCTTTGTATGCAGTTACTGACGAAGGTGACGCGACACTGTATCGTATCTCAAAGAAATAATCTGAAGATGTTTTATAACCTAAAGGCCGTCTCTTTGCAGGGACGGCCTTTTTACCTATAACCAGATCTAACCCAGGATCTTTATTTTTTCTTTTCCAGTTTCTTAACTATAACCGATCCATCGCTCTTCGTGATATGCAGGAAGTAAATGCCATTCGGCAGATGCTCCATTACAATCTGCGCTTTGAATCTTGTTGACTTATACAACTGGTGACCAATCACATCAGTGATCGAAGTAGATATCACATTCTCCGGATCCGTCACACTTATATTCACGGTATGTGACACAGGGTTTGGATAAACCTGGATCTCAGTATTTACGTCAAACGAAAGCTGTTTAACATCACTGTAGACCACATTGCCATTTTTTGCAGTGAATTTCAGACGATAATAATTTTCACCTTTTAATGTATTCCTGTCTGTAAAAGTATAATCGGTTGAAGTTGATCGTAACAGTTTGTCAATCGTCATAAAGTCAACACCATTTCCTGAACGCTGTATATCGATCGTTTCACCATTTGACTCTGTTGTCATCCTCCATTTCAGGATCGCGTTCGTATTCTGTTTCTGAACATTGAAAGTCAGAAGATTTCCTGCGAGCGCTCCGAAAGGCATCATGGAAGTTGATGAAGGACTACACAAACACTGGAATAAACCGGAGGTCGTGGTCTTCTGAATTTTTACGTAAACATTCTCTCCGGGCTGACATGATGCATTGGATGGAATGTTGATAGTGACAGGTTCATAAACGAAACGATTAATAGGAATAGCTCTTGTGATAGTATGACTTTCAAACGGTGTTGTGGAAGTTCCGCAGAAAAACTCAACAACGTAAGTATTTGGAAGAGCAGCCGCTATACCTGTGTTGTGATATTCTACCACCAGGTCAACAGCGGAACCTGGCTGCCATTCCCCGCTGGTACGGTTGATATTACTGATCTGAAGTGTAGGCTTTTCTACAAGTATATTTAAAGGGCTTACATTTCCGATGATCTGGCTTGAACCGGTACACTGCATTGCTCCACATGTTACCGGTGGTGCGATACGTTTTGTGAAACCTGTGATGCTGAGATTACCGCAGCCTGCTTCCGACGGACGTACAAGGAAGGTTGCTTCCATATTGGTGTTTGGTACACGACCCGCAGGCAACGCAAGCTTAAGAAGCGTTGCGCCGGCAGCACCGTTTTCGATCGTCATGGTACAACCTGAACAGTTTGATCCCGCTGCAAAGTTTCCGGCATAACGAAGCCCATCAGGTAACTGGTAGATCGCAGTATCTCCGGGTTGTGTTGAACGATATACCGGGGTGTTGATGATCCTTACCATCGATACACTGGTACAACCAAGTATCGAAGAAGAAATTGATTGCGACATACCAACTATACCATCGGTAACCACATCCGTAATATTTACCGGTGAACTTTTAACCTGTGATCCATTACCTATCGCTTCTGATCCGCATGGATTCGCACCATAGATATAAAAATCAAGTCTTGTTCCTGAAGTGAACGAACAATCTGAACTATAAAGAATTTTGATTTTCGCCTGTCTCGCATCAGCACCCGGACTCATGATCGTACCTGGTAAACCATTTACACCAATGCCGCTGTGTTGTGAAATGTCCAGTCTCACGCCACCACCACCGATAGAAGTGGTTGTGATATTCTGCCAGTTGCCGCTGTTCAATGGATATTCAACAGGCAATGAAGAAGGCATTGTAAAGCCGGTTGGCGGATATAATACAAGGTATGGATTGATAACGTTTGCTGCTTCAGCACTGTTCGCGATCACAACAACACTATCCTGCGAACACATACTGATCGTACCACCATTACCCGGCTGGTTGGCTATCGTCAATTGGATCTGGCTTGCAGAAGGCCTTACCTTAAGATTCACTGTACTTGCCACACAGGTGTATCCGTCAGGTCCGGTAGGATAAGAAGTACAGTTCCATCCTGCATAAACCCTTATGCTGTCGTTTGTACAATTGTTATATCTGAAGTAGATTCTTGCGATCTTATTTGTCCCACTGGAAAGACCAGCAGATGAAAGTTTATACCATTCTTTTTGTGTGCCATAACTTTCTGCGATAGAAGTGATGTTGTTTCCATCGTAAATAATACTATCTACAGTGATACCGCTCCCCGCACGATCAAGAGCCATCCACACATAAGACGCAGTTCCCGTTCCTGTACTGTTCACCTGGACATCCCAATGATGCTGAGGAAGTACACCGATCACATCACCTGTATTGTTCTGTAAAGACAAAGAAGGTTTAACGATGGCATTGTAGGATAAGGCAGCAGTTCCGGTTACTGATTTTGAAACAAGATTTGTTTCATTGGTATATGCAAAGTCCTTATAAAACCAGGTCACTGTGTATGGCTGTGTTCCTGTAATTGAAGCACAGGTAGGAGAGATCCGGTAATTCAGACCATAAAAAGGAACTGTTGAGTTACCGAAATCAGCGAGCAACCAGCCTGAAGCTGTGGTGGGGTTCATGATCACCCAACGTGTTGCGGAACGTTGTATAACAACTCCCGCAGATGAACTTCTTCCCGCGGTATTGGTAGAGTTCGACCAATAGTTTGCGTAATAAGAATTTGTTGTCGGGAATAATGAATATCCTGCAGGCAGATTGATCACAACAGAGTCGATGATCGCCTGTGGACGAAACTCATTCGGGAATATATCAGCACCATTCCTCGCACCAATGTAATGATGTGAACTTGCTGCTGAACTGTTACAATCTGTTATGGTAACTGCCGGTGTGTAGTTACCACCACCGGTGATACCTGAAACCAGCATATCCCATGCCCAGGCTGTATCACAACCTACTCTTGCACTAAGAGCATTGATATTATATAAAGTACTGCTGATTGAGGGAACCTGTGTCAGCGCAGCACCGTAAAGCTGATCAGTATTTGCTCTTGTAACCGCAAACTTCAGTTCGAGCCACACAGAGTCTCCCTGTGTTATTCTTCCGCTCTGCAGGTTTGAACTCAGATCCCAGTTCAGATGCTGAATAGTTGCAGTGCTCGCAGATGAAGATGGAACAGCAATTACAGATGTATGTGTGCCCGAGATAGTATTCTGATTAAAGGTTCCTTCAACAAATCTGAATACATCAGCAGATGCTGCTTTACCAAACTGTAAATGATAGTAAAGGTTGTCATAGAAACCAGGTGTTGCAAATTGTTTTCCGGGAACAACAATTCTGAATGTATCCAATGGCAGGGCAGAGTAAGCTGGAATACCAGTTACTGTTGCAGAAGTTGCCCTCGTTGTCATCGTAAGATCTGTAAATCCAAAATTGGTCCTGCGTGCTGTTGGCTGATAGTTAATAATACCATCAGGACATGGGTCCGGACATCTTGGCGTTACTGTTCTTGTAGTACAGATATAGTTTTCTCTCGAAGCTGAACAGCTATCACCGATATAATAGTTCCTGATACCGAAGTTCAGTGCCGACTGACCGGCAGTACAATCATAAACAAGCTCCATGCTGTAGCAATAGTTCCGCATGTTGCCTTTCCGGTTTATGTGTAAAGTGGTAACGCCTGATTCCGTGGTCAGAAAACTTTCGCCATTTGATGAAGCAAGTGAGCCACCATTGAACTGAATATTACCGCCACTGTAAAGTGATACACCTGCTGGTAATACGATCTCGAGATACAATGAATCAACCGGTCTTACCGAAGGTTGGTTAAAGGTTCCGAAATTCATACAGATCTGGGCAGTGAAAGGATTGCCATTGGTAACCTGGGTAGGAAATACAAAGGTTGGTGAAACGCTTTGCACCCTGTATCCGCCATTCGCCGGTAATGGGTTAGTGGTGAACGAATTCAGACACATATCACTGTATGACAGCGTATGACTGTTGAAATTATCGTATGTCTGAATAGGACAGGTTAAACTATTATCGATCCAGTGTTCATAAACAACAATAGTAACGGATCGTCCCGGTGCCAGATCGTCAAACTGACCATCACCATCAAGATCATCAAGACCCACACCTGACCCATCGGGGTCCGTTGTGAATCCGCCAAAATCTGCTCTCGCCGGCTGTGATGTTGTGGCTGCGAGCATAGTAACGATTGTTCCGTTTGAAAGCCGTATGCTATCAATTCGTCCGATGATCCGACTATTGATCCCACCAGGTGCAGTGCTGTTGCCAACGGTATTATAACCGATACGTCCCAGCATGTTATATGCTGCGGATGCCTTACCACCGGAGGTTGCAGCATTTGTATATGTTATTGTAAATACACCGGGACGGCACCAGTTCATATTACTGGTACGATTTACAGTTGCACTGATCGATGGTACTCCGCTCTCCATAACAATACTGGCTGTAACAGATGTTTTCTGACAACTTACTGTACTGCTTCCCCAATCAGCTATAAAGCTTGATGGTGGATTACATTTAAGGATCCTGATATTTTCAAAAATATCTATAGATTCTCCATTGCAAAAAACTCCATCCGCACCAAAGATCGCAGCACCACTGAATTTATAAAAAGATGTATCGCCGTTTGTTTTGTAAGGTGTAAAATTTGAACCATTGATTGACAGAGCTTGCCCTGTTGAAATATTTTGAATTCCTGAATTTGAATAAATTGTTTGAAAACGGATCGTGTCAAGACAACCGTTACCACCATTCGTGATTGTGATCTTTCTCGTTGCGGTATTACCAACAAATGCATTCGTGATTGCTGCTGGAGGTGTAACAGTCAGAACCGGGGTAATAATATTATAGGAATTTATGTTTCCATCACTTTCGGTAACATTGCCGCAATTGCTGCTTACGATCACTGTGTCTTTTCCACTCGCAGATGTTCCGCATTCCGCTTTTCTTCTTATCACAAATGTAAAATCGCCGGCTCCGGTTACATCAGAAAGTGTAAAAACGGGGCGGCGAAGATTAGTTGTGTTCGACTCGGTGATCGTAAGACCCGACCCTGAAACAGCCTGTAAAGTTCCCGGCACATACTTCACATCCTGGGGCAAAGCGAGTGTTACAGTGATCCCACTGCACGCACCGGTAAAACCCAGTCTTATTGTTAAATTAGATGAACTCAGGTTACGGGTGATATCCTCCGCAGGGGTGGGATAGGTGGGTGTTAAAACCTGCGCATCGGCTCTGATCAATACTATCATCTGCAGGATTGCAGTAAGTATTGTACCGATAATAACCGTTCTGAACCCTGGCGTTCGCGCAGGCGCAGACTGGTACTGGTTAGTTTTCACTTGGGTTGATTTACGGGTTTATTTTAAAGGTATAGATCTCCTGGTATCGGAATACTGCACAAACCTAGAAAAAATACCCAGTTTCTGCAACGTAAAAATACGATGCTACCCTGATCAACTTTTCAAATATCCTTTAAAACGTAGCGAGTGAATTGATTATCAGCCCTTAGGTGAAAACCTTTAGATTCCGGAATTTCTCAAAATACTTTCCGATGTTGCTGGCCACAGTAAAAATACTGCGCAATTGCCATGCTTATCTTGATACGACTCTCAGTTGCTGTTTTCCACCTCCCATATATAATATGGCGTTTTCCACGAAACGGTCCTGGAATTTATTCCCGAACGTGAGTGACAGATCTTTGTTGGTCCTGTTCTCATAGTCAATATCATTGTGACCCATATTGAAATAGATCATGTGAAATTTTGTGTTTGTCCAAACCACCGGGTAATATCCCTGATGCCAGATCTCATGTTGTTTCGGGCCGGTACCAAGCGGAAAGCTGCTTGAATCGATGGATGCCAGGATTTCGATATCGGGATTGTTTCTGAGGTCATGCTCCCACCGATACCATTCATTTGGTGAGGTCTTTAATTGCAATGGCAATCCTTTCGTAAATGGTGTATTCTTTTTGATATTCAGGGTCGCGGAAGTTGGTCGCCATGTATTGCTTACATACTGACCTGATCCCAGGAAGTTATTATGATACCAGTCCCAGTTCTGCGGTACATCTGAAGGGGTAAGCGCGAATCCTGAAAAATGAAAACCGATCCAGGCTCCTCCTGTGAGCATATAATTCTCGAAAGCCTTTCGTTGATCTTCATCTTCAGGTCTGGTGTCAAGAAAGATCACAAGCTGATAACGCTTCAGGTTCTCTGTGTTCAATAAGCTCCAGTCGGTAGTTGAATCAAATTGGAAATTATGTTTAAGTGAAAGTGCATGCAACCATCGATTCGCCTCATGATCAAAGCTGATATGTGCCTGGTCCTGCTTACCGGTAAAGAAGGCAATAACCCTGAACTGTTCTTTGATCCTGTTTCCTGGCTGGGCTGTGGCTTTATAAGGTCCGGACGCTGTAAGCAAAAATAGCAGACAGTAAACCATAACACAAAGTTTATAGGGGAGCTTGCTGGCACACATCGTTTTGATCTTTATTTGCTACTAAATATATAGCTTTAATCCGCTGCTTGCCGGCGATATTTTAACTCTTTAAGTTGAACCACCATGGTAAATATTTATCGTTTCGTGATTATTTGTGTTGCAATGCTGGCTGCTTCAGGATCCTACGCACAGCAACAAAATAAAGTGGTATTTGTGATTGCTGATGGTATACCTGCAGATGTTATCGAAAAAGTTGGTACCCCGAATATCAAAAAGATCACAGGTGCCAGCGGCTATGCTCATGCGCATGTTGGCGGACGTAAAGATGATTATTCTGAAACTCCTACCATATCCGCGGTTGGCTACAACAGCCTGCTTACAGGTACCTGGGTGAACAAGCATAATGTGTGGGACAATGATATCGCAAAGCCGGACTATCATTATCCAACCATCTTCAGACTGTTTAAAGAACAATACCCTCAAAAGAAAATAGCGGTCTTTTCTTCATGGCTAGATAACCGCACTAAACTGGTTGGTGACGGTCTGTCACAAACAGACAATCTTAAAGTTGATATAAGTTATGATGGGCTGGAACTGGATACCTTAAAGTATCCTCACGATAAGGGCAGGAGTTATATGAATAAGATTGATGAAGCTGTAGTTGATAAAGCGGCACAATCTATTCTGACTGATGCACCTGATCTTTCATGGGTTTATCTTGAATATACCGATGACATGGGTCATATGCACGGTGACAGCGAGCAGTTTTATGATGCTGTAAAAAAGATGGATGCACAAATGGGAAGATTATGGGCCGCTATGGAAAAACGCAAAAAACAATCGGGCGAAAACTGGATCATTTATATCACAACTGATCATGGCCGGGATGCATCAACCGGGAAGGGACATGGCGGGCAGAGCGATCGTGAGCGTAATACGTGGATCGCAACAAATGCTGCAGGTGTTAATGAGTATTTCAAAACGGGTAATCCCGGTGTGGTCGATATTATGCCTTCAATCGCAAAGAATCTTAATATAAAGATTGCGCGGGATGTGGCAATGGAAGTTGATGGCGTTTCCATAACAGGAAAGCTTTCAGCCGTTGATGCTGATGTGGTGTTCGCAGATAACAAGCTTTCAGTAACATGGAAAACAATCGATCCATCGGGCGAAGCAAAGATCTGGCTGAGTACAACCAATAATTTTCAGACCGGTACAGAAGATAATTACCAGTTGGTCGCTACTGTTCCGGTTAAGCAAGGCAAAGCAATTGTTGATGTATCGAAATTCCCGTCATCATTCTACAAGATCGTTATTGAAACCCCTCATAATTTTTTAAACAGATGGGTGGGTGAGCATCTCATTGATAATGTAAGGAAAAGGAAGTAAGCCGGACATATTGTTACACCTTCTGTAACAAAACCGCACACCCTGCGACATATCGTTATGCATCGCATATTGATTCACAACGTAATAGTAAAGTGGCATTGCGTTAGATATCATAAGGTTGCGGAGCTTAAACCCCTTGCTTATGTTCAGGAATTACTTCAAAGTTGCATTCAGAAACCTCAGGAGAAATAAAATATTTACTGCCATTAATATATTTGGTCTTGCCACGGGACTGGCGACCTGTATCATCATCATGTTGTATGTACAGCATGAACTTGGTTATGATAGCTGGAGTG
>JBEVNF010000500.1:0-4658 GCA_040508255.1 Flavitalea sp. | reverse complement strand
AGGATGTTCTCCGGACTTATGCTGAGATCGCGAACAAAAAAGATACCGCGGCACCATACCTTGCTTTGACCGGCATCCATTATGATCATATTCCCGATATCTATTACTATTACCAGGATAATGCAAAGGCCCTCAATATAGATCTCAGGACAGTTGGTAAGAAAATCGGTTATATCGATGGTGCCGGTGACAAGGTTACGGTTGCCTTGAAACAGATGGGTTATGATGTGGTGACACTAAAGGAGCAGGATATCACCTTCCAGGTACTGAAACAGTTTGATGCAGTAATCACCGGGGTTCGTGCTTACAACGTTCATCCTTATCTTACTGATCGTAACAATGAGCTGATGGAATACGTGAAGCAGGGTGGTAACCTGATCGTACAGTATAATACAAATAGTTTTGCAGGCCCGATGGCTGCAAAGATTGGTCCTTATCCGTTTAATATCTCACGTAACCGTGTTACTGATCAGAATGCGAAGGTTGATTTTCTTTTACCTCAGCATCCGGTTTTAAACTATCCCAATAAGATCACAGGCAAAGACTTTGAGGGATGGATCCAGGAACGCGGAACCTATTTTGCCGATCAGATCGATCCGCATTACCAGATGCCATTGGGTATGAATGACGCTGGTGAACCAAAGCAGAATGGAAGTCTTATCATTACCGATTATGGTAAGGGTAAGTTTGTTTATACCGGTCTTGTATTCTTCCGTGAATTACCCGCGGGTGTTCCGGGGGCATACAGGCTGATTGCAAATATTATTGCATTATCTAAAAAGCGTCCGTTCTGATGAGCCAGATATCGAGAGGAAGAGGACAGGTTGCGTTGTTTCTTGCCATAGTGCTTGGACTCATCATTGGTAAGTTTATCAAGAAAGCATCCATAGGATTGATCCTTGGTTTGCTGATTGGTTTGCTCATCATGTGGATGATACGAAGAAAAAAAGTTTAAATGAATCATCGCCGGCAGAAAGTTCCCGTGTTTAAGAAATGGTACCACTGGTATATGCTTGTCATTGGTATCCTCATCCTGCTGATCGTGTTGTTTTATTTGTTTACTAAACATTTTGAATGAGCAGGTTTGGTTCTGTTGATTGGATAGTATTGGTGTTAACCTTGCTATTGATCATCTCTTACGGTATTTATAAGAGCACCACTGAAAAAAATCTGAAAGGTTATTTCCAGGGTGATCGTTCTATGCCATGGTACGTGATCCTGCTCAGTATAATGGGTACACAGGCCAGTGCAGTAACCTTTCTTTCGGGTCCGGGTCAGGCTTATACGGATGGAATGCGTTTCCTGCAGTATTACTTCGGTTTACCCATCGCGATGGTGATCCTTTGTATCACCTTTGTTCCCGTTTTTCATCGGCTTAAGATCATTACAGCCTACGAGTTTCTCGAGCGGCGTTTTGATCTTCGTACCAGAACCTTCACCTCTTTTCTTTTCCAGCTATCACGCGGATTATCTACAGGTATCAGTATCGCTGCGCCGTCAATCATATTGTCATCATTACTTGGCTGGGATATTACCTGGACAAATATGATGATGGGTGGATTACTTATCATCTATACCGTGAGTGGTGGCGCAAAGGCTGTGGCACATACACAGAAGGCGCAGATGGTCATTATCTTTTTAGGAATGTTTGTTGCGGGTTGGTATGTGGTTCACCTGTTGCCGGAAAGCGTTGGTATTTCTGAAGCCTTACATGTAAGTGGTAAACTCGGCAAGCTGAATGTATTTACCAATGGGGTAACTGAAAATGGATTTGACTGGAAGGATCGTTATAATATCTGGAGTGGTGTAATTGGTGGTTGCTTTCTTGCGCTTTCTTATTTTGGAACTGATCAGAGCCAGGTGGGAAGATATCTTACTTCGGAAACAACTGCTGAAAGCCGGATCGGTTTGTTAATGAACGGGCTCGTGAAAGTTCCTATGCAGTTTTTAATACTGCTGATAGGTGCGCTTGTGTTTACATTTTATCAGTTCAATAAACCACCTGTTTTTTTTAATGAGGTTGAGATCACTAAAGTAGAGAACAGTCGCTACAAGGATTCGCTGGTTTTTTTACAGAATAAATTTGATGAAGTATCCGCAAGAAGAGAGGCAATTGTAAAAGAATTCGCAAATGCGGTTGCTTCCGGTACAGATGAAAACGCAGCAACTGAATCACTGGTAAAAGTGAATGCTGAAAGTGAAAAGATCAGGCAGGATGTAAAACGAATCATCGCCAGTGACGAAGTACGAGGGGACAACAACGATACAAACTATATCTTTTTGAGGTTTGTGGTTGATTATCTGCCTACAGGGCTTGTGGGCCTCCTGATAGCCGTGATTATTCTTGCGGCCTGGGGTTCCATTGCGGCTGCGCTGAATTCACTTGCGTCTTGTACGATCATCGATTTTCATAAACGATATGCAAAAAATACGCTTACTCCTGAACGTGAGTACAGGCTTTCTAAGTTGTATACTTTGTTCTGGGGGGTGTTTTGTGTGGTGATCGCGCAGTTTGCCTATAATATCGGTAACAGTCTTATTGAAGCTGTGAATGTGCTTGGCTCCCTGTTTTATGGCGTGATGCTTGGGATCTTCCTTGTGGCATTTTATCTCCGCAAGGTAGGCAGCAAGGCGGTTTTCTATAGCGCGGCGATCGTCGAGACTTACATCATACTTTCTGCAATCTGGCCATGGTTATTGAAGAAGATGCCCGCTATGAACGAGGCTTTACCGGCTGCGTTCAATGGCTTCATGAATACTGCG
This sequence comes from Flavitalea sp., assembly GCA_040508255.1. Taxonomy (GTDB): domain Bacteria; phylum Bacteroidota; class Bacteroidia; order Chitinophagales; family Chitinophagaceae; genus DATHKG01. Next base: position 1,895 of record JBEVNF010000500.1, on the reverse strand, counting down.
GGCTCGATTGGATTTTTGTGGCTAAACCTGATAGGTGCCGTGGGAGTGGTGGTGCTGGCCTGGTTGTTCAGTTTGTTCGGGAAGAAAGAAAGCGGGAAACTTGAATTCAAAAAAATCACCTAAGGGAGTTGCTTTTCCGGTTTACGAAAAACAAAGATTTTGTTTACAAAAATTCTTTGAAACAAAATCTCTGTTTTTCGATTTTATAGAAACATCCAGCGATTACTTCAGTTTCGTGAGCAGTTGCTCGTTCATCTGAATGTAAGCGTTGTTCTCTGCTTTTTTGGAAAGCTCCAGTGATTTCTTCGCTGCAGTTACTGCTTCTGCTTTCTTTCCTGCTTTTGCGAGGATATTTGCCTGCTGATAAATTACCCAGAAAGCATCCGGTTGTTGCTCAGCAGCCTTGTTGATCCACTCTGCTGCTTTGTTGATGTCTTTGTTGTTCTCTGCATAATAAACCGCTGCAGGGAAATAAGCTGGCTTGTCAGACTTCATGCTTTCCTCGATCTGTGCCATTACCTTACCATCAAAATCAGTCTTGATAGGAAGCTTCACAGAAACATCTTCCCAGGTAACGATAAGGTCACATGCATTGGGAGTGATGTTTCCAAAACCGATAGTGAGTGTTTCAACCTTTGGTGATACTTTTTCCGGTTTTGCCTTTACACGTACGATGTCCTGATCCTGTTTGTATGCAGGTGCACTGGTAACATCAAGTTGTTTTGTGATGATGAATGTCCATTCCTTTGCATCAGGAATTGAAAGCAGACCATATTTTCCCGCGGGAAGTTTGGTTCCGCCGATGGTAACTTCTTCAGTGAACGTGAGCGTGGTTGCTCCGTTTGCACCGGTGCGCCAAACGAGACCATATTTCTCCATTCCACCAAACATTTTGCGACCCTTAAGGCTCGGACGCGAGTACGTAAGTTCTACTGAACCAACGCCAAAATCCTGTTTTACTACCTGTAGTGGTGACGGGGCCGGGGTCTTAAGTCCCTGTGCATAGATTCCAAATGGAAGCATCGCGGCAATCATTGCCGACATGAATATTTTCTTCATAATACCGATTTTGTGCGAAGGTAAATGATTGAAAAATGTAATCAGAAGTTGATTGTTAAATTAACCAATGCTTTACTTCCTTTTAATACTTTCCATTTCGGCCCATTTGTAAGCAGGCGCTTTACCTCTGCATCATGGGCAGGCGAGATCGATTTAAGGATTTTGATATTGCTGATGATGCCTTTTTCGCTGAGATCGAAACTAAGCACGGTTTCATGTGCTGAATTTGCGGGCAGATCTTTTCTTTTGTTTTCAAGAATATATTGATCGAAAGCCTGCCATCCGTTTACAGGCTCGCCATTCTGTACCTGCAGTACAGGACTGATCGCGCTTTCTCTTTTGTTCCTTGCGCCATAACCTGTAACCACTACTTCAGAAAGCGCATTCTCTGATGCTGCAAGCATGATCTTTTGCGCCGTATCTGGTTTCTTTATGTTGAACCGACCGGGTGCCTGACCAACAACACTAACATCAAATTCAAGTACAGAATCTGTAGAAGGTATCAGGAATTTACCGTTGTTATCTGTAAAGTAGGCTGCCTTGTTGCTGACCAGTGTTATTACTGCATTTGAAAGTGGTTGATTGTTGAAGTTCAGGATCTGACCACTGAAGTATTGCCTGCCCACATTCAACTTGCCAGGATTTGCAAGCTCAGTTTCCGCACCTGGCATGGTTACCCCTGCAACCTTTCCATTTAATTCAACAGTGTCAGCTTTGCCGCGACGACGTTTGTTTTTGGCGATGGGTGGAGTTGCATCTGCAGTTTTTTTAGCAGCTGCAGGTTTGCTGATAACGATCGACTCGATATGATTTGTATCGGTTCGCAGGCGGGACTC
>JBEVNF010000458.1:0-6389 GCA_040508255.1 Flavitalea sp. | reverse complement strand
CTTAAAACAAGGATCCGTTTCAAGATCATATTTGCGGGCGGCTATCTTATCGAATGCAGATTGTTTTGATAAATCCGGAAGCTGCACATCTATCATGAATGCACTATGTGTTTTGCCGTCCTCGTCAATTTTGATAATGCCAAAATTTGTTACCGCAAACAACTCTTTTAATTTCGAATTCACTACTTTAAAAAGATCATCGCGGTTGGTGAGCAGGGCGATCTCATTGCTAAGTGAAAGAAGAAAGCTTTGTTCTTTTTCTCTTCTTTCAAGTTCGTCGCGACTCAGGATATTGGAAGCAGTGATACCTAGCTGAGCACAGATACTTTTGAAAAGCTCCAGTTTAGGTACCATCTCATGGATCTGGTGATGATGGAACGTAAGAAAAGCAACAAGCTCATTTGCGAGGTTAATCTGATATATCCCCCAGCCTTTCATGCCTATTGAATCAACCATCTCACGATAAACTTCCATTCCGGGAAGCGCCAGGTATTGCTCCTTGTCGAGCAGCAACACATCCGTCAGGCTTTTGCCAACCTTATGTAATTCATCATTCAGATCAAGTGGCGTTTCTATCCAGTCCTGGAATATTTGCTGTTGTGCAATAGCTGTATCACCGTTGAAAATAAATGGCCAGCTCCATTTTCCGTCACGTGAGTTTATATAGATACAATACTCGTATATGCCAAAAAAGTCTTCGAGGTGCTGCCCGATAATTTTGCCTAATATTTGTTTATTTGGCGCAGAGGCGATCAGGTTACTAAAAGCCAGAATTTTTGTTTTTTCATCAACCATCTCTTTCACCTTATCATTAAAAATTTGCTGCAATGTTTCATTGTCTCTGATGTTGTTCATATCAAGGTCAAAGGTGTGCATCCCCTTGTTTTGATCCTGCAGTGGATTATCCGACTTGGTCATTGTAGTGATTTATACTACAAATTATAACATTATCATCCAATCAGAGGGTTTGCATATCAATTACGAAACGATAGCGTACATCGCTCCTCAGTACCCGCTGGTAAGCTTCGTTGATCTGATCCATGCTGATGATTTCTATCTCCGAAACAATACCGTGTTGAGCACAAAAATCCAGCATTTCCTGGGTTTCTTTAATCGATCCGATCAGGGATCCTGTTAGTATTTTTCTTTGTGGTATCAATGAAAATGCACTTACTGGCACAGGTACCGTGGGCGCACCAACCAGTGCAAGTACGCCATCTATTTTCAAAAGTGCCAGGTAGCAATTCCAATCAAGTGGTTCCGCAACGGTACTGATGATGAGATCAAAACTTCCGCTCAGTTTTGTAAATGTTGTTTCATCATTTGTTGCGTGATAAGCGTCAGCACCGAGCTTCAGGCCATCTTCTTTTTTTGATAGCGTTCTGCTCAGGATCGTAACATTGGCGCCCATTGCTTTTGCAATTCTGAGTCCGATATGCCCAAGTCCCCCCATACCGATAATAGCCACTCTTGTTCCATCTCCCGCGTTCCACTTTTTCAGTGGAGAGTATAAGGTAATGCCAGCACAAAGTAAAGGAGCAGAGGCGTCCAGTGGAAGGTTATCGGCTATATGTAATACATACCCTTCATTCACAACAATCGATTCTGAATAACCACCATAAGTTGGTAGCGAAGCATTTTTTTCCATGCTATTGTAAGTCATGATAAGCCCCGGCAGATATTGTTCTCTTTCAATATCACGCTCTGCACATTGAGTGCATGAGTCAACAAAACAACCAACGCCTACCCTGTCACCGACCTTAAATTTTCTGACATCCTGACCAACTGCTGTAACCAGTCCGGTAATCTCATGTCCCGGAACTATCGGATAAATTGTATTACCCCAGTCATTATTAACTGCATGTATATCAGAGTGACACACGCCACAATACTTAATTTGTATTGCTACATCGGAGGGTTGTAAATTTCTTCTCTGAATAGCTGAACCCGACAGTTTTCCTTTTTCCTGATCCGCTGAATAACATTTTGTTTCCTTCATATAAACTTTCCTTATTGAATCAGCAAAATTCAAAACAAGTTTTGTATGCCGGTAGCCTGATACCTTTAATTTATTGCACAATACTCCGGATCATCAGTCGTCTTCGCACAATCACATATTTCTTTTTATAACTTTGATAAATGGCAAAATCCGCCGGAATAACGCAAGACAGTGCTTCAGCATCTGAAGAACAGTACAAAAAAATGGCTGCCATCATTACCCGTTATGCCAAAGATGGCAAAGAGACGACCTTTATAAACGGGCTGTTTATTTCAATGAAAATAGTAACTGACAAGCCACTCTATCTTGCACAATGGCCCTGTATTGCGATGGTGGTGCAGGGGTCCAAGAGTGTAACATTTGGTCAGGATACAATCAATTACGGAGTTGGTGATTACCTTCTTGTTACGCTTGATCTTCCGGTAATTTCCCGGGTTACAAAAGCGAGTGCGTCGGAACCAAACCTCGGCATTGGTATACGGATAGATCCGGACCGCCTTAATCCGCTTCTCAACCGCATCTCAAATCCTACGGAAACCATTTCATCCCATGATATAAAAGGAATTGTTGTGCACAAGGCACCTCTCAGGTTGATCGACGCGATCACAAGATACCTGGAGCTTCTTGACCATCCTGAAGATATAGATGCGCTATCTCCGCTGATTGAAGAAGAAATTTACTATCATATCCTTACCGGTCCTTATGGCGGGCAATTACTTCGTTTTGCTAACGAGGACAACCCTGCAAACAAGATTTCGAAAGCGGTGAAATGGTTAAGAGATAACTATAAAGAAACCCTGAAAGTGAGTCTGCTTTCAAGAGATGTTGGAATGAGCGAGTCATCGTTGCATCACCATTTTAAAACCATTACTTCAATGACGCCAATGCAATATCAGAAACAATTGAGGCTGCATGAAGCAAGGAAGCTGATGTTGATAGATAATCTTGGTGCAAATGAAGCTGGTTATGAAGTAGGCTATCAGAGCGCCGCACAATTCAGTCGTGAATATTCAAGAATGTATGGTAATTCACCGCTACGGGATGTTTCTATGCTTAAAACGAATATTCGAAATACTCCATGATGTTTTGCGAACTGATTATTTCAGTTCTGAAAGTTGAAAAGTTTACAAAGTAACATTCTGCTCTTTGATGATTTTCTCAAGCAGATCAAATCTGAAATGAATATCGAAGCGATCAGCAAGCCCCTGGAGTTCCTTCGGCGAAGGACGATGTTTATTGATAAAAAGATCACTCAGCTCATTCATATATTTTTCGTGTCCGGCAGGCGAATAGATCTCTATAACTTTTGCAGGATCTTTTGAATTATTCCAGAAGGTGTGAACCTTGCCACGTGGTCGTAGATGCCAGGCACCTGCATCTGCCTGATAGATTTTATTTTCGACAAGGATCTGCAAACTTCCCTCGAGCACAATGCAGATTTCATCAAAATTTCGATGGTAATGTGGTGGTGCTCCCAATTTTCCGGAAGGTATCACAGATTCCACACTCCCAATGTTACCGGATGTTTGTTCTGATGTTAATTTAAAAATTATATCGCTGTCTCCGATCCTGGCTTTTTTCCCGGCGCCTGGTGGTATAAGCACAGGTTCGGGATCAGATGTATTTACCGGCATAGCCGAAACACCTTTTACGGTTGCGGCAGCCACCATTGCAATAGCTGATTGCAACATATATCGTCTTGAAACATTCCTGTGCATAATCGTGTTTTTTTAACCGCGATCCTGAAGTTATGAAAACCTTTGGTGCTATGATCTTGCAAACAAAATTAACAGCTCTCTGCCCAGGTCCGCACTTCAACATCCGCAACGCTATTTGCCGATACAAAATTTGCTGAAAATATAATCCAGTTGATCTTCGTGGGTGATTTCACCAGTGATCTCACCAAGGAAATGGAGACATCTTCTGATATCGAGCGCCACCAGATCACCCGGTATATTATTATCCAGAGCCTGCCTGATTTCGTGTACTGAGATTGCTATCTTTTGCAGTGAATCAAAATGCCTGGCATTGGTAACGATCGCACCCTCGGTTTGAACATTACCTTCAAGTACCATTTCAGTCAGCTTGCTTTTCAGTTTTTCGATATCGCTGGCATGCTTAGCCGAAACGAATAACAATGATCCAAAATTCTTATATGCTGCTTTCACTTCCTCATTTGCGAGATCTGTTTTGTTTGCAACCAGCAGATGTTTGATGTTTCGTTTATGAAGATCATCAGACATGGATCGGATATATTCTGCAGATTCATTGTTGATATCAAAAATATAGATCACGATATCTGCCTGTTCCATTTTTTCCAGGCTCTTTTCTATACCAATACTCTCGATCACATCCGTTGTGTGTTCCCTGATACCAGCGGTATCGATCAGCCTGAAAAGGATGCCATCTATGTTGAGGACTTCTTCTATCGTATCCCTTGTGGTGCCTGCGATATCGCTTACGATTGCCCGGTTCTCATTGAGCAGGGTGTTCAGCAAAGTTGATTTGCCTGCATTGGGTTTTCCGATTATTGCAACCTGGACCCCATTCTTAATGACATTACCGAGTTTGAATGACTGGATCAATGCTGCAGTAGTATCTGCTGTTTCATCAAGCAATTTGTAAAGTTGCGTTCTGTCTGCAAACTCCACATCTTCCTGTGAAAAATCTAATTCGAGTTCTATGAGGGCAGAAAAGCTGATCATTCTGTCTCTCAGCTGGCTCAGCACATGTGAAAACCCACCGCGGATGTTATGAAGTGCTGTTTTTCTTGATGCTTCTGTGTTACTGGCAATGAGGTCGGCGACAGCTTCTGCCTGGGTAAGGTCGAGCTTGCCATTCAGGAAAGCTCGCTGTGTAAATTCACCTGGTTTGGCCAGACGGGCACCTTTGGTGGTGAAAGCCTGGATCAGTTGCTGTTGGATGTAAGGCGAACCATGACAGGATACTTCAATAACGTCTTCACCTGTGTAAGATTTTGGGGATTTGAAAAGGCCAACAACTACCTCGTCGATTGGCTTCTCGTCCTCCACCAGGAATCCCACATGGAGAGTATGCGAATTCTGATCATGAAGATTTTTTGAAGGAAATAGTTCATTGACGATCCTGAACGTTTCATTACCGCTGAGCCTGATCACGCCTATTGCGCCGATTCCCGGAGCGGTTGAAAGGGCAACGATTGTATCGTCCCAGCCTGAGAGTTTTGATGACATGGCGCAAAATTACGAAGATTGTACTTCCCTCCTGTCTGATGCCACATGCAGTTTTCCCATGGTTTAGCGGTCAGGATTCAGCTGCCACGTGGAACGGAACACAAACTTCAGCGAAATTAAACACCCATTAATTAACAAACCCTTTATCTTTCTCATGCAGCGTTTCACCACTAAAAAGTCGTCAAATCCACTATCTTTAATTCCAATTTTTACGTAAATAATCACATGAGTAATAAAATGAAACATATGAAAAAAGGACTTACAGGTTTACTCCTCCTGTTCTCCGTTTCTCTTTTTGCGCAGGAAACAGTAACAGAAAAATTCAGAAAGATCACTACTAAAGAACAGGCAGATGCATTTGTTAAGGCTAACGCCGATCTTAAACCCACAATCTACACTCTTACATACGGTAAGGATTCATCAATGCTGGAAAAGAGATTGTTGAGGGGTTCAAAAGGGGACATTGTGAATGTTGGCTATGTGACTTATAAAATCCTTGAAGGATCTGAGTCGGTAAACTATCGTTCAAGCTATATCTTCCTGGATGGTGCAGAGTATTCACCTTCACAGATTGACAGCCTGAAAAAACTGATAGTCAGCAAGGCAAATGCAGGTGAACCCTGGGATAAATTATCTGATCAGTACACCATGGATGGTAACACGACCAAGGGCGACACTGGATGGTTCTTTGGTGAAACTCAAATGCCAAAGGAATTCCAGGATGCTGTAAAGGCACACAAACTCAATGAGATCTTCTTTGTGGATGTTTCGGATAACAACTGGCATTATATCGTGAAGAAAACATACGATGATGCCATAAAAAAAGAGATCACGATTTTGAGAGCTAATGGCAGATGATCATTGTCTCATATAACTTAATTATCCCCGGTTCAGCAGATGGACCGGGGATATTTTTTTAAACAAAATATAGCGTCAAACCGTATTCATTTGCAGTTGTAATAATTTTTGCACCACACCTTCCCTCCTCATCAGCGTGTGGCCGATTCTTTCACTACTCACCCCATTTTTCAATTGGTAAGTGAAATGGAATTCATCTCCCTCCAGTATTGTTTCGAGATATTTACAGGAAATATCTTCCGGGTATTTAAACTCATTCGCTATTTCATATAAATGGGAAGAGATCACAAAAAGCGAACTCTTGACCCGACTGAAACCAT
>JBEVNF010000457.1:0-3339 GCA_040508255.1 Flavitalea sp. | reverse complement strand
AACGCAGCTTGTTCAGCATCTTCTTCAGCCAATAATATTTGCTCGCGGGATGTTTTATAATCGTTGTTGTCAGACCATACATCAAATGAACGGGCATTTTTATCTGTAGCGGATCCCGACTTCGCCAGGGGTTTCCGAACAGTAGATTCCAATGACCGTTCAATGTCAGGCAGCTTTGACTCATTTGCTTTGAACTCATGCAATTGTTCTGCGTTGTCATCACCGATCTTCATTATAGTCTCTTCTTCGAGGGCCTGTTTCGCAACAAAAGTCTGACCTTTGTTATTTCCCGCGGCAACAAACCTAGATTTATCTGCAATCGTAAACACAAGCATTACAAAACATAGCACCAGAGCGAGGATTGAGCCTATTTTCTCCGTGGTTCCGAGTTTCCTGTTTCTGTTGGTTACGAGTCTGCTGATGCGTTGTGTTAGTTGACTTTTTGAGCCCCCGAACGCTACAGCAAGCTGATCTGTCTTGCTCATTTGTTCAGCAAATACCAGCAGTGATTCAGCAAAATGAACCTTACCACCACCGTGCGTGATCGCAAACTCATCACAACATTGTTCTCTTTCCTCCCGCAGCAGGGTAGACACCCATCGGATACCCGGGTTGAAGAAAAACATTGATTCAGTAATACGTTGCAAAATATTTACGAGATAGTCTTTACGGATAACATGAGCGAGTTCATGCAATACGATTGCTTCAAGTTGCCCCGCAGACATCCCGGTGATCATTCCCGCAGGCAGCAAAATCACCGGTTTCAGGAAACCGATCACTACGGGTATCCTGATCAAAGCGGATTCCATGATCTGTATTGAACCCGGCAACAATACACGCTGAACGATCCGGTTGAACCATTGCTTCCATTCAGTGGACATTTCAATAACATGAAAATTTCTAAGCATAGACGCCTGTCTTACGCCAACGCACAAACGAAAAAAATTAAACACGCACACAAACAACCATATCGCCACTATGAACACACTAAACTGATCTACCTTCAAAGCAAGAAAACCCAGGAAGTCATTAAAGCCGGTGGCGGGTAGAATACTGAATAAAACAGAAGAAGCATTGTCCACTTCAGCGCGATTGCTTTTCGACACCACGATAAATGTTGTGCACACCAATAACGGGAAAAGCCCAAAACAGAGTAACAATAAAAAATATCTCGATGATGGTTTTGAACGGATCGTGAACATCATGATCAAAGCTGCAAGCAAAGCCAGCAATGCACCCTGCCAGAGAGAGTGGATCAATGTCCAGCCAATTGCCCTGAATATGTTTTGATTGAAACCGGTCATTTTGCTTTGTTTTCAGAATCTTTTAATTTATTCACCAACTCACGCAAAACCTTCAGCTCTGATTCTGATGTTTTTTCATTGTCAAGCAATGCCATCACAAGGTTGCTTACTGAACCATCATACATGGTATCAACAAATTTTCCAAGCATTGACCCCTTGGTTTTCTCTTCGTCAAGCAGCGGAATGTACACATGTTTCATACTGGATTCATCACGGCTGAGCATTCCTTTTTCAGTCATCACCTGCATCAGCTTGAGCGTAGAGGTATATTGCACTGCTTCCTTACGACTATTCAGTGTATCGTGAACAAAACGCACGGTGGACGGTCCGGACGCCCATAGAATAGTAAGCACATCCAGTTCTGCTTTTGTCGGCACCCACCCGGCTAATTTTTGCTTCTCCGATTTTTTCATCTTCCAAAGGTACGAAAAATAACGTACGTTCCAAATCGAAGGTTATTAAAATGGTGGTTTTAGAAAAATTTAAGAAATATGTTTGTTCAGCTTGTCATAATGGCTGTTCTGCTGCTTGTCCACCCTGTACCATGTCAAGCATATTATTGATGGGATCGCCTGAATGGAGCATCTTAGTGGAGTTGAGGCTCACCTCAGTGATCTCCGATGCCCTCCGGAACATTTTAAGATCAAATGCGGCGATGGCGGCGCGGAGATCAGTAAAATCACTGGCAAATAATTCAGCCAGCTCAAATGCGTCCTGCATGGCCATATTCACACCTTCGCCCGCGTATGGTGGCATCAGGTGAGCAGCGTCACCAATAATAACAAGGTTGTTAGAGGGGGCCCATTGTTGGTCCAATGGAAAATGATATTGAGGACGCGGGATGAAAAAGGATTCTTTGCTTCCGAACAGATCCTCAAACAAAGGGTTCCATCCTTTGAAAGCAGCTTTGAACCAACTCAACACTTCATCATGCTTGCTAAAGTCGATCCCGGAGTTCGTGACCCAATTTTCAGGAACTTTGCATCCGGTATAAAACGAAATACTTCCATCGCCTTTTGAACTCAGGATCAGAGACTGATCATCACCAAACACAAATACCTTTCCTCCTTTTACCAGCTCATGCAGTCCCGGTGAATTGATCGCACTGTTATACAGATTGCCTTCCACTATTGTAATACCTGAATAAACAGGTTTGATGTTTGTGAGATACGGCCGCAACTTTGAGTTTGCACCATCACAACCAATTACAAGATCCGCATATACTGTGTTACCGTTCTTAAAACTGATCAGCCATCCTTTGTGATCCGGTTTCATCTCTGTAAAATGGCTGTTCCACACGATCGTATCTGGCAGGAGTGAATCTATCAACAGCTCTCTTAAAGGTCCGCGATCTATTTCAGGTCTGTCTTCAGATACATCTTCAGCAGCATGATCATCAAGATGGATCACACCATGCTTATCTGCCAACCTAAGTTTACCTGCACCAGGCCTGTAGCGCTGATAGAACTCATTGATGAGTCCCGCGCGTTTTAAGGCTTCGAGACCGGATCCTTCATGCAGGTCAAGCGTAGCACCCTGCACACGTACTTCACGGCTCAGATCTCGTTCGTAAACACTAACATCAACACCATTTAACTGTAGTAATCTTGCAAGGGTAAGTCCACCAGGTCCGCCACCAATAATTACGACTTTTTGATTTCTTAGTAACATAGTCATGTTTTATAAAACAAAACTAGCAGCATGAAATGGGATGGAATTGTATAAATCGGCCGTTATCCTGTTTTCAACGTAGAGATCTGAATATATTTTCCCTGGTCAGTCCTGTTAAGTTCTCCGGGTGTTACACCGGCGAACTTTTTTACGTCTTTGATAAAATGGGCCTGGTCGCTATAGTTCTGTGATGGATATAGGTTGCCCTTACTGATCTCTGTAAATGATTCGCGAAACCGAAGTATATTACAATAAGCTTTTAAGGACAATCCAAACCAGTCATTGAAGTAGCGGTTGATTTGCCGGCTGCTCCAGAAGGAATGTTCAGAGAGTTCACTGATGCTTTTCTGTCCCGCGCTGGAAT
>JBEVNF010000453.1:0-15705 GCA_040508255.1 Flavitalea sp. | reverse complement strand
ACTGAATCCGAGAGATGATGTGCCAGCCTTACCTTTTTTGGTTGTGATAATAATAACACCATTTGCTCCACGTGAACCATAGATTGCTGTAGCAGATGCATCTTTCAATACATCCATTGATTCAATATCTGCAGGGTTCAAAAAGTTCAACGGATCACCGAGACCACCAGTGCCCGAATTGTCAAGTGGAAAACCATCGATAACAAACAACGGCGTACTTCCTGTTCTCAGACCACCCGGACCACGTACAGAAATATTTTGCGAAGCTCCCGGCTCACCACTCGCAGAAGTAACGTTCACACCTGCAACCTTTCCTTGTAATAATTCCTGTGGAGAGTTGATAATACCACGGTTGAATGATTCAGCTTTAACAGACTTCACTGAACCGGTAACATCTTTTTTATTCTGTGTACCATAACCTACAACTACAACCTGTGCAAGATCTGCAGATAGTGATGCAAGCGTAATGTCAATTCTTGTTCTGTCGCCAACAAGCACCTGGGTTGGTTTGTAACCAACAAAGCTGATCTCGAGTACTGCGTTGTTGTCCGGTACCGTGATTGTGAATGCGCCCTTCGAATCTGTTGAAGCGCTCTGCGAACCGCCAACAACAGTGATCGTAGCTCCGGCAAGAGGTGCGGCAGAGCTTGAGTCCAGCACAGTACCGGTGATTGTTTTGTCAAAAAAAGCAGTTTTTTTCTTACCGCCCGGGTCATTCGCAAAACCCTCTGCCGGGATGAAAAAACATCCCGCACCCATGGTTGCCGCAATGACCAACCTGAGGCCGCTTTTGGATAGAAAGCATTTTCTCATTAGATTAATTTTGATTCTTGGAAAAAAGTTGACAAAAGTAGTTGTATAGGGTTCCGGCTTTACTGATTCAGTAAAGAGTTACAATTTGATAATATATAGATTAATTGTTGTGGATAGACGCTATTTCAAACTCTCAAGATATCCGATCAGGCTCGACATATCTTCTTTCGAAATACCTTCATAAAGTCCTTCAGGCATCATCGAATTTTTCATCTGCTCCATCGCGTCGATATCACTTGTCTTGATACTCTTCTTATTTCCTCCGGGCATCACCATTTCAATATCGGTTTCTGTGCGGCTTTTAATGATACCGCTGTTCATTGAACCATCTTTCATTTTCAATAACCATCCTTCAAAACCAAACCCGATACCTGCAGATGGCTTGATGATCGCTTCCAGCAAAGCTTCGCGCGGAAGTTTGTTGCCAATCTGTGTAAGGGCAGGACCAAAATCATAGCCAGAACTACCAGCAACATGACAGGTAGCACAATAGGTTTTGTAAACCTCAGCACCCCGTTTCAGATCAGGTTTGAATGCTGCGAGTTCCTGAACAGTTGGCGGCTGTACACCGGAAGCATCCTTTCCTGCGCCGGGTAGAAATGATGCTGCTTCTTCGCGTATAGAACCCCTCCATGCACCGGAAACGCTTTTTACAACAGACGGGATCAATGCGGCAGGAACTTTTTTCTTCTTTAAGATCTCAACCACACGTTCTTCACCGCTCCAGCTATTGCCAATACGCAATGCCGCCTGGTTGTTTATAAAAGCTCCATACTTTTTATCAAGCGCAAGCTTCTGCAGATAGTCAATTGAATTTGTGTTACCAACACTTCCGATAGCACCAAGCAATTGCTTTTGTGAAGTAGTATCCTTGCCTGCGATCACTTCATTGATCAATGAAACACCATTCAGTGTAAACAATAAACCTGCAGCATTTTTTCCAACTGAACGATCGGGTTTTGCTATTGCGAGTTTCAAAAGATTATTATTCTCAGTTCTTACACTGTATTGTTTAACAAGTGCGATATACTCATCGCCCGGATCACTTGCCATGGCACGCAGCAATTCTGTCAACGCTTTTTGCGCTACAACAGAAGTTCTTACTGCACCAGGATCCAGGTGATGTAACACCAGTTTTTTAACAGCTGTATCATCACCATTTTTTTCAAGCAAACCGATCAGCGCTGCAGATTTCGGCCCTTTGCTATTGAAATCAAAAGCACGGAAATAACGGAGTCTTTGTTTGAGCGGAACCGAAGCATCGCCTGCAAGTGAAGCCAGCAAAGGAACTGCTACCTGTGTGCGTGCACGGAAGATCAGATCTTTAGAAGCTGCTGAAGCAAGCGGATCTTTTACTTTAGAAAGATATGCAGGGAGAAATAAATCCCATTGATCCGCAGCACCTGTACCCAGTGCTTCGAGATACCATTTGTCAGTGCCATCATGTTGCAATGCAAGCTGCGTCCACAGATCAGCGGCAGCAGGATCTTTAAGATGATGAAGATTGATGGCAAGTTCGCGGCGAACCTGTGGGTCAATGTCCGCCACCAAAGGACGCACGGTCTCTGCGAAACCTGGTCGCAAACGCGCAGCACGAATTCCCATAATACGCAGGTCAGGAGATTTTGAGATCAATGCTTCTTTGATATATTTATCCGCACCACTCGCATTTACTTTCAGCAGCACCTGGAAAGCTCTCGCTTTAAATACTGCATCATCATTAGAGGCCCAGCTTTTTTCAAGAACCGGAACAGCCCTGGCACCCATGGCAACCAGCGCGGTCCATGCTTTATATCTTGTTGCAAGATTCGGATTCTGCAATGCTTTCAAAGCACCTTCAGGTGTCGTATAATCTTCGGCAGTAATTTTATATGCTGCTCCCGGAGTTGCAACACGATAGATGCGTCCGCGGGTCTGATCACCTGCCTGGTGGCCGCCTACGCCGGGATCATACCAATCTGCAACAATCAGCGAACCATCCGGTGCAACGCAAACATCAGCGGGTCTGAACCATTTATCTTTTTCACCCTGTAGTATATTATTTATAGTTGCTTTATAACCTGCACCAACTTTTGTTACATCATATGAACGAACAACATTTGGTCCTGCATCGCAGTGGATCATACGGTTGCGGAACTTTTCAGGCAAAGCTTTTCCTTCATAAAATACGATACCGGTTGGTGATCCGGCGCCGGTTTGCAAAAGATTTGGTGTAGCACCCGGATCATTCAGGTGCCAGTGTTTTAAAGGAATTGAGTCTTCCATATTTGTGCGGCTGGCTGACCAACCCGCACCATTCATTTCATCCGTATAACCATAGTTGCCATACCACATTACATAATTGATCCTTGTGCCGCGATTACCATCATCATCATTATCACTCTGCCAGAGATTGCCGTAGCTATCCACCGCCACTTCAAAAGGGTTTCTGAAATTATGACCAAGCACTTCAACTTCTGATCCATCGGGATTACACCGGAAAGCCATGCCCTGCTTGTATTTTGCGGGACCAATAATATCACCGTCCTGGTCTTTCACAGGTTTGCCGTTTTTATCTTTCAGCCTAACTCCTTCGTTACCGAAATTAAAATACAGTTTACCATCCGGACCAAATGTAAAAGCATGCACGCCATGGTCATGCTGTTCTCCTCCGATCCCCTGGAATAGTATTTCGCGACGGTCTGCTTTATCATCTCCATTATCATCATACAATGCCCATACATAAGGACTTTGAGAAACGATCACACGATTGCCAAGTACACAGATGCCAAGTGGCGCATTGAGCTCGGGCGACTGATAAAAAACTTTTGAAGTATCGATCTTTCCATCCCCATCTGAATCTTCACAGATCATGATTCTGTCGCCCAGGGCATTCGTTGGATTTCCATTAATTGCCGGCCGATAGTTGTATGCTTCGGTAACCCAGATCCTTCCACGGTCATCAACATCAATGTTCGTTGGGTTGCGGAAGAAAGGTTCTGTGGCGAGGATGGTGGTTTCGAGACCTTCGTTTGTAGTTAATCCCTTGAGCGCGTTTTGGGGAAGACGTTGCTGGGCGGCGGTCAGAGTATCGGTAGCTTTTAGATCTGCCGGTGCCGACGAATCTTTACACGATGATATGGCCATTAGCGCAGCAATCGAGCAGGCGGGAAACAGTAATTTCATATGAACCGTTAGTTTGGTGTTTAAAACTAATTAAAGGGGGTGAAAGGGAGAAGAAATCTTTCCCGGATTCAGGGTTCGGGGTCTGATTGGATCAGTTGATCGCCGCTATTGTGCGCAAGAAACAAACGCATAGTGAAATAATCAATATTTTATCAGAGATTGAATTGAGGCACTGAATTAATAACTTTAAGCCGAATCGGTAAAATAAGAAAATAGATTAATGTCAATATCGCGTCGTAGTTTTTTGTTCAGGACTGGTGGCATGATCGTTCCAGCCATGCATGCTTTGGGGATGCTGGTTCCTGCACCAGCACATGCTTTTGAGCTTGAAGGCAATGCAGATGGAAAACATGTTCTGATCCTTGGAGCGGGGCTTGCAGGACTCACAACGGCCTACGAACTGCAAAAGCTTGGCTATAAGTGCACCATCCTCGAAGCGCGTAACCGCACCGGTGGCAGATGCTGGAGCGTTCGAAAGGGCTCAACCACAGAAGAAACCGATGGTAAAAAACAGGTGGGTGCCTTTGATGATGGTCTGTACTTCAATGCTGGTCCCTCAAGGATCCCGCATCATCATGCATTAACGCTTCATTACTGCAAAGAATTCAACATCCCTTTACAGGTATATAATAATGTGAACGAGTCCGCCTACTATTATGCTGAAGGAACTGGTCCGCTTTCAAACAAAAAGATCAGGGCCCGGGAAATTCACAATGATGTTCGTGGCTACATGAACGAATGGCTGGCAAAGGCGGTTGATCAGCAACAGTTAACCGCTTCGTTTTCGAAAGAAGATGGAGAAAAGGTGCTTGAGTATATAAGAGCTGAAGGCGGTCTGAACATCGACAAGCTTTATAAGGCATCTGAACGCAGAGGCTTTATTGAAGCGCCGGGTGCAGGCGATCATGCCGGCAAGATCGGTGAGCCACACAAACTTGCTGACATTGTGTCTTCAGGGCTGATGGGTCCGGATTTTTATAATGTTGCTGAGTATACCTATGAGTTGCAGATGACCATGTTCCAGGCAATTGGTGGAATGGATAAGATAGCAGAGGCGATCACCTTGAAGGTGGGCAAGATCATCCAGATGAATGCCCGGGTCAGTTCCATCACCAATACCCCGACCGGTGTACAGGTAAAATATACCAAAGATGGTGCGACTAACATGCTGGAGGCTGATTTCTGTGTCTGCACCATCCCGCTGCCGGTGCTCAGTAATCTTGAACATAATTTTGGATCCGACACCAGCAGGGCGATTGATTTCGTACCTTACATAAACACCGGTAAGATCGGGCTACAGTTCAACAAACGTTTCTGGGAAACAGATGAACAGATCTACGGTGGTATAACACATACAAACAACGAGCTTACCCAGATCTTTTATCCATCGAACGACTATCTCGGAAAGAAGGGCGTACTGATAGGATATTACAACTTCAACGATAAAGCCAGAAGAACAGGAGCACTTTCAATAGCTGACCGCGAAAAACTTGCGCTGGAAAAGGGGAAGAAAATTCATCCGCAATATGATAGTGCGTTTGAAAATTCATTTTCTGTCAGTTGGGAGAAAACAAAGTTCAACCAGGGTGGCTGGTCCTTATACAGTTTAGAAACAAGACAATCAAGTTATAAGGCACTCAACAAACCCGATGGCAATACTTATTTCGCAGGTGAGCATGTTACTTATCTGAATTCATGGATGGCCGGTGCATTTGAGTCGGCAAGAAAAGTAACAACGGATATTCATGCAAGGGTTACAGGACAAACTGTAAAGTATCCTGCAAGCGGATCATAGGTTAGTACAATCATTAATAAGCAATACAACCAAAAACTATTCAATATGGCTGCAGCAATGAACCGCAGGAACTGGCTCAAAGCAAGTTCACTGCTTACAGGAAGTCTCGCTTTCTTACCATCAACATGGAACAAACTCGAAGCGGCTCCATCAAAAAACTACATTCCATTTATTTCAGAAGCTGAGTTTCTTGAGAACGCACCACCTGCGATCAAGGCAAGACTTTCTGCCAATGAAAATCCATTCGGTCCTTCAGCAAAAGCAAAAGAAGCAATTGCAGGAGCTATGGCAACCAGCTACCAGTATGCATTTACAGACGCACGCACGTTTGCCGGTAATATCGCAAAAAGAGAGCAGGTTGAACCAGGAATGGTTTTGCTTGCTCCGGGTTCAACATCAATCCTGATGGCAACAGCTATACATTTTGCAAAAGATGGTGGCAATGTAATAACCGGTGATCCGAGTTATGCTGATCTACCGGGCATGGCTGCACGCTTTAATGCAAAATGGATCAAGGTTCCTTTGACGGCAGATTATAAGCTGGATCTTGATGCAATGGAAAATGCAATCGATGCTGATACCAAACTTGTTTGCATCTGTAATCCCAACAACCCGACCGGAACTTCACTTGACGCCGCAAAGCTCCGTGCGTTCTGCGAACGTGTTTCTAAAAAGGTAACTGTATTTGTTGATGAAGCATATATTGATTATCTGCCGGATGTAAAGGCTGAAACGATGATAGATCTTGTGCGCGCAGGTAATAATATAATTGTTGCAAGAACCTTCTCAAAGCTTTATGGCTTTGCAGGTCTTCGTATTGGTTATGCCATCGTTCCTGCTGCTCTACGTGGTAAGCTCGAATTGTACAATGGTGGAAACGGATTGTCAAGTCTTTCACTTGCCGCTGCAATTGCTGCCTATGATGATTTTGATTACCTGAAAGATGCACTGGCAAAAACAATGGCAAGCCGTGATTATTTATATTCTGTATTGAAGGCAGAGAAATATGAATACATTCCTTCATCCGCAAATTTCGTAATGTTCCCGATCAAAATGGAAGGTCGCAGGTTCAGCGAAGAAATGGCGAAACGTGGTGTAGGCATCCGTACCTGGAAATTCTCCGGTAAAGACTGGTGCCGTGTAAGTATCGGAACCATGGAAGAGATGCAGGATTTTGCTGCAGCCTTCAAGGAGTTGTCTTAATTATATCATTTAAAAGGAATAAAATTCTCTGATCAATGAAGTGTTTAATAATTGCAGGATTGACAACAGTGATAGTGAGTAGTGCAAATGCGCAGGATGCTGCTCCGAGGCCGATCACAATGGAAGAGTATGATAAGGCAAAGACTTACCTGGTAAAGGATCTTGACAAGGATACTTATGTAAAGCCTGCTGCTGATTATATTCTTGATCGTTACGAAATGCGCAAGCCTTATTTTATCACAGGTGATGATGGTTTAAAGAAACGAATCGATCTTTATAAGCTCATTGCAAAAAATGGTATGCAGGAGCTGGGCACACAGATCTTTTATACCAACGAAAAAGGAAAGGTGTTCACCGCTATTCAGCCAAACTTCAACGCTGATGCAAAGGTTTGGGAAAAGTACTTCGAAGACATTCATGCAATCGACAAGGTTGAAAAGAATTTTGTGTTGAAACTTTCCTATATTCTTTCAAAGGAGATGAGTTTTCAGCTTTATAAGTCAATGAATCATGGTAAGGATCTCGGGGCGGAATCCGGCACTTACGGTACTGATATTTGCTTCCCGGGCACCCAGGCTGTTTCAATGGCAGACGGTTCTGTAAAAATGCTTAGCGACATCAAAGCCGGTGACCAGGTGATCACTGTTGATCCTGTTACAAAACAAGCGCAGTCAGTAAGCGTAAGCAAACTGGTTTCGCATGAAGCAAAGAACTATGCTATCACAACTTTGTTGGTTGTGAATGCTGAAGAACAGGTTGCTGCTGATGCAGTAAATGTTCGCCTGCAAACCAGGCTCATACAGGCGACCCCAAATCATCCGGTAATGACAGGTGTAAGTGCGCGAAAAAGTATTGGAGATGTAAACATCGGTGAAACCATCGTTTGCTCTGATGCAAAAGGATATTTGAACTATACGGTGATGAATAAGATTGAAAAGGCCGGTGGTGTGCAGAAAGTCTATAATATGGAATTGAGCGGTGGAACGACTGCTGTTTTAAATGAAGTGATGGTGCTTCAGAAGTAAGTAAGCTGCGTTTCGCGGGCTGCGCCCGCCCAGGCGCAGCGAAGGTGGGGGAGGAGCAGCAGCGACCTGGATTATTTGCGAAAATCAACCCAATCCTCCCCCCAAACAACTAACTTGTTCCACCCTCAAAAAGAGGGCAGACAACATGAAAATCGCCCCAGACAAAAAACGTCATTTCTTTGCAGCCATCCCTATGGGGATCGTCTTTCAAATGCTTGCGAACTGGCTTTATGCTCCCCCAACTTACCAGGCTGTCCTTATCGCTCTTGCAGGCGTGATCGCTGTCAGTTACGGTTTCGAACTGTTTTCCAAAATTTCGGGTATGGGCGTTTATGACATTATGGATGCCGTTTTCTCCATTATCGGTGGTGCCCTCGGCCAGGCCGCCGTCCTTATTTATGTAATTCTCAAAAAATAATTTACCCCGAAAAAACTTCCTGCCATACTGTTGACAGTAACCCATGCTAGATTTGTTGAAACATTAAATCAAAAGCCATGACAACATTACTTGAACATCTCCGCCATGAATTTGAAGCTGAAGTTGAAACAACCCGCAAATTCCTTAAGATCGTTCCACAGGATAAATTCGAATGGAGACCACATCCAAAAAGCATGGGGCTGAGACAGCTGGCAGTGCACGTTGCTGAACTCCCAACCTGGATCCCGCTGGCTATAAATACTGACGAACTCGATTTCACTAAAGAAGCATACAACCCGGTAAAACTGGAAAGCACAAAAGAACTGCTTGACTATTTTGAGAAAAATGTAGAGCAGGGCCGCGCGGCGCTGGCAACAGCTGATCCAGACCAGTTCGATAAACAATGGTTGCTGAGATCAGGCGAAACTATCCACGTTGACACCACCAAATACGGTATGATGCGTGTTGCCATGTCACAAACCATTCACCACCGCGCACAGCTTGGTGTATTCCTGAGATTACTCGATGTTCCTATCCCTGGCAGCTATGGTCCAAGTGCCGACGAACAAAACTTTCTGTAATATTGGCGATCAATCATGGAACCATTAAAGAATCTCTACAGCAAAGCATTTTTCAAAGATCTCAATAGTCATATTCAAAAGGTTGTTCCCGGCTTTGATGAGAAAGGTTTCATGAAAGCCATTCATGACAGAAACTGGGAACAGGAAGAATTAAAGCAACGCATTCGCCATGTAGGCAATGCGTTGCATGCTTTTCTGCCTGGGAATTTTAAGAAGCAGGCGAAAGCGATCGCGACCATCTCCAAAAACCTCATCAGAAGCGGCGCAAAAGAAAACAGCTTTCCATTCATTTGCCTGCCTGACTTTATCGAGGTCGCCGGCCTCGATGATTTCGAAACCTCACTCGATACCATGGAGATCGTAACACAATTCATCAGTTGTGAATTTGCTATCAGACCGTTTTTATTGAAAGATCCTGAGCTGGTGATGAAAAGAATGTTGGGATGGAGTAAACATGAAAACTATCATGTGCGCAGGTTTTCAAGCGAAGGGTGCCGTCCGCGACTACCCTGGGGTAAAGCAATACCCGCATTTAAAAAAGATCCATCAGCTATACTTCCCATCCTTGAAAATCTCAGAGATGATGAATCTGAATTTGTACGAAAAAGTGTTGCAAACAATATCAATGATATTGCGAAAGACCATCCATCCATAGTTTTACAACTGATCCAAAACTGGAAAGGCAAATCAAAAAGAACAGACTGGATCCTAAAACATGGTTCAAGAACTTTGCTGCGTAAAGCTGATCCTGAGATCTACAGGCATTTTGGATTATCGGGTAGTCATGACTGTGAGTTGGAGAACTTTAAGACAGATACCAAAAAAGTACTGCCGGGCGGCGAGCTTAACCTGGGCTTCGGACTAAAGAACAGATCGAAAGCCGAACAACTGTTTCGTGTTGAGCTCGGCGTGTATTATGTGAAGTCTTCCGGAGGTGTCTCAAGAAAACTCTTTAAGATCACAGAGCGGATAGTAGATTCTGGTGAAACAGTTACTTTCAAAAGAAAGCTCAGCTTTAAAGATCTTACAACCCGGAAGCACTATCCTGGCAGGCACAGGATCGTTGTGGTTGTAAATGGGGTCGAAACCGGGGCCACTGAAATCACACTCCTTAAATAACCTCCCACACCCTAAATTTTACATCTTACGCGATGACCTGGCTTTTATTAAAAAATATCAGGTTAAATTACAATAAAAAAGATGTCTGCCATTACTTTCTCGCTCCATATCGGCGTGAATAGTGTCGACACCAATCACTATAAGGGTTGGGATGGCAGGCTACATGGCTGTGAGAATGATGCGCTCTTCTACCACCAGATCGCAAAACGCGAAGGTTGTAAACGAACTGAAATTCTTCTTTCCAGCGACGCTTCAAAACTTCCCACATCTAAGGCAGTACTTGGTTTTCTTGATCTGAGTATTGCGGATCTCCGGCAAGGTGATAACCTGATAATAACATACTCTGGCCATGGCGGCACTGTAGAAGATAAAAATCATGATGAGGATGATTTCCAGGATGAGACCTGGTGTCTTTATGATCGGCAGTTACTGGATGATGAATTGTTCCAGCGCTTCAGCCGTTTCAAACCCGGCGTGAATATTTATGTGATCTCCGACAGTTGTCACAGTGGTTCAATTGCAAAAGGCGATAACACAGATACAACAGCACCAGATACAAAACTCCGGCGGTTTGTTCCGCGTGATAAACTTTTTGATACTTACCAGGCAAACAAATCTATCTATGAGCCACTCATGCGTTTGCCCATAGTAAGAACAGAAGATATTCCTGCGTCTGTGCTTCAGCTCGGCGCCTGCCAGGATAATGAATACGCCATGGAAGATGGGCCGAACGGGCTTTTTACCAAAACGATCATGAAAATCCTGGAGCGGAATGCTGAGATCAGCTCCTATAAAGAATTGCTGGTAAGAAGCAAAAGAGCGCTCAACGGTATACAGCAACCCAACCTTCTTTCCTATGGTGCCAATCACCAGATGCTCATCAGGGCAAAACCATTTGGTTCATCATTTCATGAAGGATCATATGTACCTGTTGCGTTTTTTGAAGAACGCGGATCATTGATCATTGAATGTGGTGCTGAATCTGTAAAACTTGAAACCTTCAAAGAATTCCTGATCACCGAAACATTACCGGTCCCGGGAAAAGACGGCTATACCCGCTATCATTGCAGTTGTGCATTGGAAGAGCCAGGCATGTATCCCTGGGATCATGCATACCGGCAATATCGCTGGCTCAAAGAAAAATCCTTCCCTGTTTACTCCGTGGAACCCGAAATTCCTACCCCCGAAACGCTACCCGGGACCGAAACAATTACGACCAATCCTTTGACAGACATCCTTCTTTCCGTATTCAAAGGAAAGATTTTAAAAACAAAGGGTGTCGGAGTTCTCAAGAAAACTGAAGATGATGAATTTCTGCTGAAGATGTTTGCCATTGAAACAGTCGCTGTTCTCAGAAAAGATCCTGAGCTCGCGGCAGTGGCGAAAATGGATGCAGCAGGCATGCAGGCTTATCTGCAGGACCAGGCGAATCTCGATTCGTTCCGGATGCTTGTGAAAAATTCAATCTACAGTTCAGATACCTTAACTGTTCATTTGTAAGCTATGTCCAATTCTAATTCCAAACCTACCTTCTATACTGTGTTCTCAAACAGTATGAAGCCTGAAGAGTACCTGCCTAACCTTTCTGAAGAAGCCACAAAGATTTCTGATCTATTACACGGGCTCGTGTTCAGTGATGCGATCTATTATATGAAAGATGAGATCTTCACGGCAGACAGGCTGATTGCTAACTTCTCCAAATACGGGGATAAGTTTGATATCTTTTATTTCTCAGGTCATGCATCCGATGGAGCGCTCAAGCTCAGCGATAATTTTATTACAGATGCAGATCGTATGGCAGATGTGATCAACATCAACCTTAAAAATCTTCAGCTCGGTTTCTTCAACGCCTGCGAAACTTTTGATCTCGCGAGAAAGATCGTTGACAGGAGAGTAAAGTCAAATGCTTCCAACAGGCTTGTTATGATCTGCAGTGGTAAAGAGATCAATTCATTTTTTGCTGAACGATTTGCAACATTGTTTTTTAATCATGTTGGTCGCCCGGGAACTTATTATGATGCTTTCAAAAATGCGAGTACTCTAATGAGTCTTGTGAATAACAAACTAAGGTTCCGCGAATTCTACGATTACGAGGAACTGGTAGCTGCCGCGGGTGATTTTGATTATGCATTTATTGATGTGCCGGTGCCGGAAGTTACTTCGACTCCTGCGGCCGCACCGCTACAGGAACACGCTGAAACCATTGCAATACCTCAGCCCGCCCCTGTTGGTGCAATGCCTCCTCCGGCAACCGCAATTCCACAACCAGCACCAGCTCCGCCTCCTCCTGCTGCGAAATCAAAAACATCCATCATCGCTCCTGACAAAAAAACAATGGATATACTCACTGCGAATTTTGTAAAGGAATGTGCGCAGACAATATTGAATAGTGAAGGCTTGACCGAAGAACAGAAAACTATACTTACAGAAGCCATCAAAGAAACACAGGATGCCGTAAACGGTGGCAATATCACAGCCAAAGTGCGTGATCTCTGGAAAGAAGCAGCGCGGATTGTACCGGGTATCGATTCTGGTGATGAATTCAAATCACTCGTACAGGTTTCAAAGAAATCTTACAATAAAGCTCTTGACCAGTTTTATGGTAATGCTGAAAAGCAACATACTGTTGTAGATGTGAAAGAACTTCAACTACAGGATTAAAGATGTTTTAGCCGGAACGTATTTGATCTTTAATAATCAATAACCTGGCATAGCTGCCACTAAACCTTAACTAAAACGATGGCTTCCATCTATGCACTTCTTGTGGGTATCAATAACTACCCGATCAGTCCACTCAACGGCTGTATCAACGACGTAAATGCAGTCGATGAATATTTAAAATCAACCTACAGCAATCAGGCGGGTCTAACGCTTAAGATTAAACGAATTACTGATCAGGATCCTACGCAGCCAACCCGCGATAATATAATCGCCGGCTTTGATCATTTCAATGAAGCAGGTGATGATGATACCTGCTTGTTTTACTATTGCGGTCATGGCTCATTTGTGCCTGCCCCGCCTGAGTTCTGGGAAGAAGCCGATATGAAAAGTGAATCATTTGTTTGTATCGACAGCCGGGTTTCCGGAGGACGGGATCTTCTTGATAAAGAGATGGGTTACCTGATCTGGAAGACAATGAGCAAAAAGAAGAATACCAGGATGGTAGTGATCACTGACTGCTGCCATTCCGGAACCATCACGCGTGATATAGATCGTAGCGGGATCCGCGACCGTATGATGTCGGATGCTTCTGAACCTGTCGAACTTGAAAATTATCTTGGCTTTCGCTCAGAGATCGATGGTGTAAAATATTATGAATCAAAATCAGTAGCCGGACTGGATAAACCAAAAGCGGTTTTCAAACAAGGCAATCATATTCACATATCTGCTTCAAGAGATAACCAGACCGCAAAGGAACTTTCAATAAATGGTCTGCTGCACGGCGCTTTTACCTATTCATTATTGAAGGTATTGTATGCGGCAAAAGGACAGATCACTTACCAGGATCTTGTGAACAGAACGGGTATGCTGGTCCGCAATATTGTAAGTGATCAGAATCCCTCACTTCATATCAATGGAACAGAAGAGCCGGGAATACGTGATCAGATCTTCCTGACAAAGACGGCTATAAAGCCGGGATCATTCCTTGTTTACTTTGATCCGAAATGGAAATGGTGTATCAAAGCCGGCGCCATACATGGAGTTTCAAAAGGAGATGACGTTGCTATCGAAGGCATTGGTAATACAGTGGTTTCGGGAACTCCCGGTGCTGATTTTTCAACGATTGAAGCTGTTGCCGGTCTCGAAAAAAATGATGATATGTTTACCGGTGTCATCACGCGTCAACCCAATCAACCACTTGATATATCTTTTGATCCTGAGTTTACGGGAGATAAAAGGCAGATGATCGAAAAACATTTTGCAGACAGTACAAGGGCAACAAGCAGGATTGTAGAACCTGGTAATGGCAGGTTTATAATCCGCAATGATGAATCCGGTGCATTCATCACGAAGCCCGGTTCAACAATGCCACTGATCAAACCCATACCTATTGTAAGTCTTCAGAACGTTTTATTTTTTGCTGAAAGAATAGAGCTGGTAAGCAAATGGTTTGCATTGCAGGAACTCAATCAATCTTCATTTGATAATAAACCATACCGGATTGATTTCTACCGGGGCAGGATTGCCGGTAATTATGATGTTGAATCATTTGAAAAAGTAAAACCTGGTGACGATCTGAATGAATTTTATTACCAGGAAGACGATGATAAAAAATGGTATCAGCCCGCATTCAAACTTTCAATCACAAATACCGGCGATGTTCCTCTGTTTATAAGCAATGCTTATCTCGGATTTGACTATTCGGTGAGCACTGACTTTTTTGATGAAATTCAATTACTCGCACCGGGTAAAGAAAGCTGGCTGACTTTTATAAATGATGGCAAGTCTGAGGATACTATACTGTTGAACCTTGACGACAAATTTGCAAAGCTTGGATATCTGGAAATTTCAGAGTACCTGAAACTTTTTATAGCTACGCAACAAATAGATACTGATCGTTTGAAGCAGGATGGTCTTGAAATGCCACTGATGCGCTCTATGGACGTTAAGGGCCGGGGTGTTTCTTCTGTTTCTGCGAGAAAGCCATCGGATGCATTTAAGTGGGCAGTTGAAACCATTGGACTGAAGATCATTCGTCCTGCTGCAAAAACTGCTATCTCCCCGGGTGCCGCAACTTCATTGTTATCAATTACCATTGCACCTCACCAGGCACTAAAAGCCAATGTGAATATGCAAAGTTCCGCGGTTGCCGGACGCTCAGCCGGAGCTATTCCTTCACCAAATGCAGCAAAACAGAATTCATATTTGCAGCCATTTAATTTAAATTCCGGTACACGATCAACAGACCAGGTTGACATTCTCGAGTTGACCGATGTACAGCAACAGGCTTCAGTGACACCGGAAAATCCGCTTGTGCTGAAAACCGGGCACGCTGACGTAACAGATGTTGTACCTGTTGGTTTCGATGCTGCAACAGGTTTATATTTCCCGCTTGGTTTTGGCAATGCAACAGGCGATATCATTATCGAAACCCTTCCTGACCCTACTGCGGTCACTCCACTTATCTCATCAAGGAGTTTGACAGGATCCATCAAGATCTATTTTCAAAAAATACTGGGTAAAACGCTTGGATTGAAATACACATATCCAAGACTCGCAATAGCAACGGTAAACGATGATCTTTCGGTTAACTATAACAGTGATACCGGGGCTGTGAAAGCTGCGGTTGCATCTGCCACCAATATCATTGTATTTATTCATGGTATCATCGGTGATACAGAGTCTATCTTGAAATCGGTGAAGACAAGATTTGCTGATACGCCACTTTCTCAAAAGTTTGATCTTGTTCTTTCTTTCGACTACGAAAATCTCAACACAAAAATTGAAGAGAATTCAGCATTGCTGAAACAACGTCTTGCAGATGTTGGTATAGCTGATGGCAGTGGAAAGAAGATAACCATTGCTGCACACTCTATGGGTGGACTTGTGAGCCGCTGGTTTATTGAGAAACTTGGGGGAAACCAG
>JBEVNF010000407.1:0-12747 GCA_040508255.1 Flavitalea sp. | reverse complement strand
CCGATAAATATTTTATAGCCTTTTACTGCAAGTTGTCTTGCAACCTCAAATCCGATGCCTTTGTTTGCGCCTGTAATTAATACCTTTTTCATACACTTTGTTTTGTGATACAAAGTTGTCGAAGTGTATCGGTAAGCATTTAGCCAATTCTATGGAAGTCTAAGCCAAAGCCACGAATCGGAGTTTATCACCACGTAAACACACTTGTTTGATTAGCGATTTCCCGCTTCCTATTGTCTGCGCAAATCCTTAAGCACCTGCGAAGCATGGTATCGGTTTGGGCGCTCAGCAAGATCAGCTTCGTACGCAGCAATCGCATCCGCTGAGCGTCCCATTTCAAGCAGCATATCACCCAACAACTCCCTTGCCGGTAATACCTCTCCTGGCGTTACTGCATGCTTTTGAGTGGCATCTTCCATATCTGCTGCCCTGATCATCCAATCCAGCCCTTCAGTTTGCTTACCCGATCTGAATAAAAGCCACGCATTGGCGGTATTGATCTGTATGGATACCTGGTTGGCTTTATAAACATCCTTCTGTGCAAGCAATGTATCACGGATTATTTCCATTTCGTGTATGGAAGATTGTGCACCCGCAAGTTCGCCGCTGTTTGCTTGTCCCATGGCCCGTGCATAAATATGTATTGCCTTTGGCCAGAGATATTTTGACCAGTCAATATTACCAGGATAAAGTTTTAACTGAGCGGCACCCTTCCAGTCATGTTTCTCGAGCATGAGTCTTGCAGGTGATGCGGCCAGGGCATATGCCACTTTAAAATTGAACGGGGTTATCTCTTTCATCGAAAGCATATAGCTTACTTCACGGGCTGCAGAAATGGTATCGTTTTTTTGCAGGTAAGCATAAATGAGATAATCAAGTGAATGAAGTTCCTCATCCCAGTGTCCTTTTATACCTGCACTTTCTGCATAACATTTTGCAGAGTTGGCTGCATCGCGGTTTGAACGGATATCTTCATCCCATAAACCGAGTCGCGTAAAAATGTGCGAAGGCATATGCTGGGCATGTGCAGAGGAAGGTGCGATCGATGCATATTTCCGGGCCTCATCCAATGCAAGTGAAGCCAGCTGTGGATTGTCATAACTATGAATAATATAATGAATGATACCGGGATGATTGGGGCGATCCTTATATAGGTTTTCCAGGATAGCAACTGCCTGTTTTTGTTTTGAGTAAGTTTTGTCAGCAGGATTTGCACCACCGGTGAGCACAAGCGCGTAAAAGACGGCAGCCTCGGGATCCTGCTCATAAGTTTCAAAGAGTGTTTTCATTGCACTTTCAAACCGCGCATAACGAATTGCATGGTCATCTTTTTCGTGATGATCATAAAACAATCCGATAGCATTGATATAGGATTTTTCCCTTTCTGTTTGTGCACCTATTGATCTTGCAATCGCGATCGCTTTACTTCCTTTTTCAAATTCATCTGCATTGGGTGGTGCCCAAAGGGTGTGATAGTTGGCCATTGCAACTCCCCAGTAAGCCATTGCGCAGTCGGGCTGAGCATCAATGATCTTTGCAAATACCTTTTCTGCTTCATCATACTCGAACGAATGAAGTAATGCAACTCCCATATCAAAATCCCACTTTAATTCCGATCTACAGGAAGTTTCAAAGCCTACTTTCCCAAAACCCTGATCCCGGGCACCGCAGCTTATAACCGAACCCCTCTTTAGTTTTAAAGAACTGATCGTATTTGCATCAGGTGTTTTTGTTTCACTGCATGATGCCAAAAATAACAGCGCGATGGCGATTAACTTTCTCATTTGGATTGATTGGGTCAATGCTGAAGTTAATGTCTATAACATGCTTTGAAAGAAATCATGAGTGAATGGCAATTTTATTGAGGGTTTGCAGAGGGGCCGTATACCCGCCAATCTTAATACAGCCCCTTAAAGTGCTGGATTTTCGCATTAAATAACTCGGCCATCTTACCTGCCCGCCATTTTGCTTCCTCGGCCTTCGTGCCTGTAAAGAGCTCGTCGACCGTTGCTGTGAAAAGATTCATCCATCTTTCAAAATGTTTCCAATCAACAGGCAACTGTGCGTGCGGGGGAAATGGACGGCCAAAATAAGTCCGCTCATCAAGTAGCAATGTCTGCCAGAAACGATACATTTTTTCGAGATGTTCCGGCCAGCGATCCTGGATCTTTGCATTAAACACAGGGCCAATGATATCATCATTCCGGACTTTACCATAAAACGTATCGACCAGTAATCTGACATCATCAAGGTGAAGGATCTCACCTGTTTTTTCTTCCGCCATACCGCAAAGTTATGCAGTTTGAGCGAGGGACACGGACTTTTGCATCATCGTTCTGATAGCTAGCTGTAATCGTTCCCGGTAATCTTCATGCAGCCATTCACGGTAACTTTTTGTAACGTTTCCAAGACACTTTGTGTATTGTTTTAT
Organism: Flavitalea sp.; assembly: GCA_040508255.1. Taxonomy (GTDB): domain Bacteria; phylum Bacteroidota; class Bacteroidia; order Chitinophagales; family Chitinophagaceae; genus DATHKG01. Next base: position 10,316 of record JBEVNF010000407.1, on the reverse strand, counting down.
GCGCCAGTTTATCTCGGATTCGAGATATTTTATCAGCGTGATAGCTTCCGTAGTGGTTTCAGCATTGTCCACACACATCAAAGCATGCTGGTTAATAGATTCGATGATGACATTAAATGGCTTCTGATGGTCATCTACTGCCTTTCTGTGTGCCGCCTGTACATCAAAGTTAACATCCGTACTATTGGAGAAAACAGCCCGGTGTTCAGGAGAAAAGTTATGCATTTCCTGTGAGAGATGAGCGTTGATGCTATCAATATATTCTGTCGGATTCCGGAAAATGAACTGCCAGTCAACCGGAGATTCCCATGATCCGAATCTTTCGCCGTTATTCCCGAGGTCAATGATGGTGAAGGATTTCTTGTTTGGCAATTTCCTTGATCCGCGACCTACCATCTGGTGATATAAGGTAAGTGAAGTGGTTGCCCTGTTCAAAATTATGGTCTGTACAGAAGGTTCATCAAATCCGGTGGTAAGGATAGACACTGATGTAAGTATGGCTCCCTTCGTTTTTTTGAACCAGGCAAGGATATCGGCACGTTCTTCAATCGTATTATGATTATCAAGGTGCTTCACCGGATACCCTGCTTCTTCAAACATCCGGCAGACATTTTTTGAAGTAAAAATCCCATTATTAAAGATGAGTGTTTTTTTGTTTCTTGAGTTTGCCATATAGGCGTTCATTAATAACTCCATCATTCCGGGTGATGAATACAATTCATCCGAAGTACTGATTGTAAAATCACCGGAACTGCCTTTCGTAAGTGTATTCAATTCTACCTCATACGTAACAGCCTTGGGTCTCGCAAGATATCCCTGGTCAATCAGGTTGGCAATACTTTCACCGGTAATGAGTTCTTTATACGTATCATTCATGGGATGGGCCGCATCAGAACTAAGTGGTGTGGCTGTCACCCCAATGATCTGCGCGTAGGGGAATTTCTCAAGCAATTTGTGAAATGCATTGTAATGAGCTTCATCGATGATTACAAGTCCAATACCTTCAGTGCACATGGTTCCTTCTTCGATCCGGTTATTCAACGTTTCAACCATCGCCACATAACAGTCACTGCTGTTTTTCTTAATGATCTTTGCAGAGCTGTCAATCACCTTATTTTTCACTTTGAAGTAATCCAGCGTTGTTGCTGTTTGCCTGCATAATTCAATTCTATGTGTCAGGATCAGGACTTTCCTCTTAAACTTTTTAAGGAAACGTTTCGCTATCGCCGAGAACACCACGGTTTTACCTCCGCCCGTTGGCAGTTGGTAAAGCAGCCTGTCGGTTTCATAATCATTTTCAAGTCTATTGAAGATCGTTTCTAGATCCTTTGCCTGATAATTGTATAGTTTTCTGGGATTTTTTTCCCCAATCGTTGTGCTTTTACTCTTCATATTCGAACGTTCTACTGGTATGAACCGATATTTTGAACGGAGATGAGATCTCCATTACAGTTCATCCAATAACCATCCAAAATACGGACCGCCGACAAACACATCAAATGAGTATTTTGAAGGTAGTTCCTCCTGTCTCATTCTTTTCGGCACTGATTTTTGCTTCAATTGCTGCAGCGAGATCGCGGATGATATGAAACCCAAATCCGCTGTATGAGTTTGGGCTAAGTCCCGGAGCAAAAAGCGCTTCTAATTTTTCTTCCGGGATTCCGCCACCATTGTCTGAGATAGATAACTCAACAGCATTGTTTGTTTTTTTGACCCGCCAGATGATCAGTCCATTATTTTTGTTTGTCAGTGCGGTCAAAGCATTCGCCGTCAGATTCTGCATGATTGTTCTTAAATAGTTCTCATCGGTTTTTATCACTTCAATATTGTCTGCAACGAAACTAAGGCTGATGCCCGGACGCGACCCAAAGAAGTTGGTGAGGTAATCAAAAAGATTTTGAACCGATACAGCTTTTATTTCCGGCTTAAAATATTCCATCTGTTCTTTACTCCATAATAGCATCGATTCCATTGTGCCAAGAAGATTCCCTGCAGATTGACTGAGCTCTTTTGTAAGAGCAGACCGGTCCACTTCGGTAAGCAGCCCGGGATTCTCTTTCTGTAATTCCAGGAAATGAACAAGATTAACGATAGGTGAACGCAGATCATGACTCAGGATACCAAAAAATCTTGCTTTCACTTTATTGGCTTCATCAAGACGCGTATTCAGAACGATCAGTTCTTCGTTGGCTTTTTTTCTTGCGCGGCTTTGCCTGTAAATAAGTAATCCTGCAATGGCAAGCAGTGCCAATCCTCCTGCAAGCACCCAAAGTGTTCGCTGCTGACCCTCTGCTTTTACTTTTGCGAGCGCTATCTCGTTGTCCCTTGCCTCGATCTTATGCCGCCCTTCAAGTTCAGCAATCTGATTTTTTTTATCCTGTGAAAACAATGAATCAGATAAAGAAGTTGATCGTTTAAAATCAGCAAGCGCGTCTTTATAATTTCCTGCATCTTCATCGATCGCCGATTGTAATGCATAGATCGTGAGCATCATTTCAGGAACAGTATTGTCTGCAATTGATCTTGCCCTTGCCAAACCTGATCTTGCTTTGCTTATGCAGGCCGCCTTATCAACCATTCCAGCCTGCTTCGACATTCTATAATATGCTTCTGCCATTGTGTAGCTATTACTCATATCAGGTGCAGTACCCGGACCAGTGATCCGGATAATTGAATCAGCCGTAGTGAGTAAGGAAACGGATTTCACATAATCAGGATAAACGGCAACGGCAAGATTTGTAAGCACCTTCGCCATGTCAGAATAGTTCTCATTTTCCCGGCAGATCCGGAGCGCATCTTCCAGGTGTTGTTTTGCGCCGATCGTATCTTTCAGTTCAAGTTTTGTAGCACCGAGTTGCATCAGACCGTTGATAAGGTGCCGGCTGTTATTGGCAAGCTTCGCGTGCATGATAGTAAGATTTGCATACTCAGCAGCTTTGGGAAAATTTTTCTGCCTGAAAAAACAACTGATCAGGTTTGTGCCAACCAACGCAATATGTTCATCACTTCTTATTTCTTCTGCAACTTCAAGTGCACGAAAAAAATAATCAGCAGCGTTTGAAAAATCAGATACTGCCATATAGTTGCGTCCAAGATTGTTGAGATTGTTGATCTCATTTGTTCTTGAGCCTGTTTCTTTGTTGATTACGTAACTCTGCAGATAGTGCTTGTTACCCAGCTCAAAATTCCCTGTATCTGAAATAAATAGTCCAAGGTTATTATGCAGGTTGGCAATGCCTCTTTTCCATTTGATCTTTTCTGCAATGGCCAATGCTTTTTCTGCAGGCTCAAAGGTTTTCATGGGATTCACACTGTAATAGATCTGTGAGATCCTGCTGTAGGCCTTCACTTTATTGGAGTCGTCTTTCATACCGGGCACAACTTTCTCAAGCGAATCGATGAGTGCCTGCCCCTGCAGTTGAGCGATTCCTTTGTTCCAGAATAATATCAACAAAAAAACGATAATTGCCGATCGCGGTTTGCTCATGATTGCAGTATTTTATCAACCGCTTCCCTGTATGTACGACCAACCGGCAGCAGGTGTTCATTGATCTTTATTCCCTTTGAGGAAACTTGTTTTACAAAATGTTTTTGAATGGCATAACTACGATGAATCCTGAGAAACCCGCGGAAGTCATTTTCCTTCAAAAGATTACCAAGTGGAGATGACACACAATATTTTTTGTTTGTTGTTACTATGCTTGTGTAATCTTTCAGCGCTTCCAGGTAAATAATGTCATGGAGGTTGAGTTTCACCTGGTTCACACCATCCTTTATAAACAAAACATCTCCCCCCAGCGTATAATCAAGCAGCCCCGCTTTGTGATGAAGATTGAGAAACAGTTCAAGCCTTTCCATGGTTTTTGAAAATCTTTCTCCATTCAATGGCTTCACGAGATAATCAAGTGCGGCAAGTTCAAAACTTTCAAGTGCAAATTCCGGATGAGAAGTCACGAAAATACACGCGGGAATTTCAGGAAGCAAATCACGCAATTCAAGACCACTCATCCCCGGCATATCGATATCGACAAACAGGATGTCCGGGATACCGTTTTTCCTGATGACTTCCAGAGCTTCGGTGGCCGTGGGATATACACCAATAATGCTGATAAAAGAATATCGTTTCACATACGATTCAAGAAGCAGGCGGTCCAGCTTATTATCATCGGCAATTATAGCAGTAAAATTCTTCTGTTGCTGGCTCATGCTGGCGCTTCGGATTATCAGCCAATTTACTCATTTTACTGCGGTTCAGGAAAGCCGTTTGTCGTTCGTCGGAAATAATGGTCGTTGGGCGATTGAGGGATGGCTGGCCAGATCTGCCGGGGTATGTTTGATATGTAAAACAACCCGATATGCAACACTTAACACTTCGCCCGGTACTACTCTTATTCAGCATTTTTATTTCAATAACCGCCTGCTCAAAGAAAACAGATGATCCACCAGCACCGGATCGTACGGAGTCGATGAAAAACACCGTCTGGTCGGGCGAATATCAATACACAGCTGGTGATCTTGTTTCGCCTCAGCCTTTTTCAGTTAGTCTCGCTGCTGATGGCACACTTACCTGGCATGATATCGAATCAAGCAGACCAGGCGGAACCTGGTTAATGAAACAGGATACGATCAGAATCACTTTTCCTAACAATACTGGCTTTTCTGCAACAGTTGGCATTGATAGCTGGAGCAGTTTCAAAGCCGATGCTTCAGCTGGCGTGCTGGTATCTTCCGTGATAGCTGCGAAACCCTCAGAATCGTTGTCGCTCGGAAACACAAACTGGACCGGCACACACTACGGATCCAAACTTGACATTACACTTTTCACCGACCTTAAAATGACCTACAAACTTGGTGGTGGAGATGTGATTAATACCACATACACAATGGAGGGAGCTGGTATCAGGTTCACCTACACCGGCATCACTTCCCAGGTATCAAACTATGCGAATATTACCAGCAACGGAACGGTTATGAAAGCCATTGAAAAAAGGATTTCCGGCTTCCCTTACAAAACAACCTACATGTCGTACGCAACAACAAAACTTTAAATCAACATTTATGAAATTATTTATTTTATCCTTCGCAGTAATGCTTATAGTAAGCAGTTGTAACGGTCAGGCATCAGTGCTTGAGGAGGCAAAAAAAACGGAGAAGGCAATTAACGATGCTCCCAGGCCGGGCACTGTACCAACAAAAAACGGGGGTTGGACGATGACCGCAAAGATCAATGGTAAACAGTGGGCAGCCACTTCGATGATGCCGCCTGCAGCCGCCGGCGTCATGATTGGTTATACCGGGGCGAATAGTTACCTGATGATGTATTCGTTTGAAAAAAGATCCGCAAAGGTTGGAAAGCAGGCCAAGCTTGGAGATGGATATTCTGTTGACTTTTGGTTGAAGGACGGTCCTGTTTATTCCAATTACTCTGGAACAATGGAGATCACTGCGATAAATGGTGAATGGGCAGAAGGAAAGTTTTCATTTACCGCAAAGGGACTTACAGTTACAGATGGATTTTACAGGGTACAGATGAAGTGAGTCTGAAATGTCGCAGCAATGGCTTAGTTTTTGAAGATTTTATTGACACAAAAAAGTAAAGCCATGGAACAAAGACTGACCTTCATAACCCTTGGCGCGGACAATCTTACGCTTCTACGCGAGTTCTACACTACAGTGTTTGGATGGACACCTATTGCAGAAAATAAAGATATTGTGTTTTTTAAACTGAACGGGATCATGCTTGGCATCTTTGGACGTGATGGTCTTGCCGAAGCTTCTGGTGTGGCTTCTGAGGGAACAGGTTTCAGATCTTTTACACTCGCTTACAATGTAGAAACCAAAGATGAAATTGACCCGTTGTATGAAAAACTTAAATATAAGGGGGTGAAGGTGCTGAAAGAACCTGAAAACACTCCATATGGTGGTTACAATTTTATTATTGCCGACCCGGAAGGTAACGTATTTGAATTTGCATGGAACCCATTTTTATTGATGGATGATAACGGTGATGTGATCACTCATCATGCAATAGAGTAAGCCCATACCCGTGTTAAAAATATGGGCTTACAAATTTATGATCCAATTTTCTAAAAAGTCTGATCGAAACGACGATCAGCATTAACAGTTGTCTGTTCTTCCTTTTTCTCAAATGACCTGAGATCCCTTGTATTTTTCTGAACGGCGATGGCTGCGAAAAGACTTAAGACAAATGACATTGCATAAAATCCCTTTTCACTTCTTAAGAGTTCTGCATTCCATAAACCGACAGTAAGCAGAACGACTGATAACACCGTACAGAACCATGAGAGTCCGTAATAGATGCTCGTAACAGGTATACCTTCCATCTGATCACGCACAGCTTTCTGAACAGAGATAGCAGAGAAAAGACCGAACATCAAAACGGTGAAATAATATCCTTTTTCGTTGAGTTCCATCTCTGCGTTCCAGAGACCAATATTAAAAGCGGTTATTCCTACAAGTAATGCCGCCCACGATGCTCCGATAAATGCTGAAGATGGTTGGCCGGGTTGCTTTTGTTGCATATGTTTTGTTTTGAGAGACAAACATATCGCGGTAATGCCAGACCTTTTTTGACAAAAGTCAAAAAGCAATTGTGGCGTTGGGAGCCGTCCGGAATCACATTTTTCCACGTACCCTGCTTAATGTTTCCTGGCTGATACCGAGGTAAGAGGCGATCCATCCCAGCGGAACACGCTCAAGTATATGTGGTGTTTCATTCAGAAGATCATGGTAACGATCTGAGGCACTTTTGAAATGTGCGTTCACAAATCTTTCTTCGAGCCGGATATAATATTTTTCGTAGTTGATACGAACCAATCTTTCAATATCATGGTGCTCGTTCATCAGTTGCTGCAGATCTGGTTTTGATAATTTCCAGAGGATCGCATCTTCGATCAATTGGATATTTTCAACAGATGGTTGCTCACGGATAAAACTATGATTAGAAGTAACAAAGTCATTTTCGAAAGCAAACCAATGGGTTATTTCTTTATTATCGAGCGTATAAAAACCACGCATCGCACCTATTTCAACAAAGTATATATTGCGACAGATTCTACCTTCACGAACAAGCAGCTCACCCTTTGGAAGTTCGACCCTTTCAAGACAGGATTCCAGTTCTTTGGCTGCAAGTTCTGACAGAGGGTAGGAAGCAGTAATCTTTTCGGGGAGTGTGCTGATAACAATTGATTTGGTGAAATACAAGATAATAAATTATCAGGTGGCTGAAAGGAAATTAATCCGATAGTTGAATGTCCCAATTTAATAAGCTACAAAAGTATTTTGTTTCGCGGCCGCAGAGGATTTTCCTCATGGATTCGGCAGGTGCATTTCTGTCCTTTGCATTTATTTATTTTTTTTTGAAAAACATGCCCGGGCAGTTCGGAATGCCGGTTGGTGTGCTGAACTGGCTATCAGCGATCGCCCTGACATTGTTTTGTTTCTCCGCGCTCACCTTTTACCTGTCACCAGTTAACTGGAAACGGTTTCTTTGTACGATTATTACCGCTAATATTTGTTACTGTTTGTTTACGGTACTGGTCATCTTCAAAAACATAAAAGTGCTGAATGTCCATGACCTGGCGTACTTTATTGTTGAATGTGCTATTATTGTGATGTTGGTATGGTTTGAAATCCGGCTTCTTAATAGAGCATGATAATTGAGAATTTGTCCTTCGCCCTTACTTAGCAATCGTCAGATTGTCAGATCATACGGAGTTCATTAAAAAATGACCATAAAAAGTTTTGCAATTTCGTCCGGTACAACAGATTATCCCGAATTTTGCAAAAACTTTCAAATTATCAGATGCTGACGATCTATCTTCTCCGCCATGGACAAACCTTCTGGAACGCAGAAAACAACCGCTATTGCGGAAGATCTGACATCGGTCTTACTGAACTCGGTTACTTACAGGCCGAAGAAGCGAGAAAACAACTAGAGGGTTTAAAGTTTGAGGCAATATACTGCTCGCCTCTCCAAAGAGCTTTTATCACTGCCACCATTGCTTCAGGAGCGTCAAAGGATGATACAATTACCATCATCAAAGACGAAAGACTGATCGAGTCAGATTTTGGCAGCTGGGAAGGAAAAACAAAAGATGAATTTGTTGCAGAGAATGAGCAGCTTTGGATCAACTGGATGGCGGATCCGGCGGTAGCCCCGGCTGGAGGAACTGGTGAAACAGCCACTGACGTCCTTTTGCGGGTGAATGATTTTTATAAGTCACTGCAGTCAAAACACATGGACGGTAATATCCTGATCGTTGCACATAATAATGTTAACCGATTTTTTATGGCGCAGAAACTTGGAATGCCTCTAAGAAATTACAGGCAGTTGATCCAACATAACTCAGCAGTAACCTGCTTTACACTTGATATTGATGGTTTACTAACTTTGGAATATTTAAATTCACGACTTAAATAAATTGTATTTTGGGGGATTATAGTTACAGGAATAATCACCATTGCGAGGGGCATTATCCTGTACAAAAAATAATCTCACTTAGAATATTTCGTCCCCTGGTTATTCGTATCATCCTTATACCCTTTTCCCTTCGGAAACACCTTGTGAGTAACCGCCCATGACTGCCACTTATTTGCCAGGTCTTTCACCAATGCTGGTTGCTTAGCAGCAAGATCAAATCTTTCTGTCCGATCATTTGCGAGGTCATAAAGCTCCCAGGTACCAGCGATTGAAGTTTTCACAAGTTTCCAGTCTTTATACCTCAATCCGCAATGACCTTCATGTTCCCAATAGATATATTCATGCGTTTTCGCATTGTCGTCACCAAGTATCGCAGGCTTCATACTGATGCCTTCACTTTTGATGATCTTATTACCATTACGCATGGAAGGATATTTAGCATCAGCGATATCGTTAATGGTAGCCATCAGGTCTATAATATGATAAGGCTTATCCACCCAGGTATTCTGACGATCCTTCAAAGCCTTTGGCCAGTAGGCAATGAAGGGCGCAGCAATACCGCCTTCATAAGTCTGTACTTTATATTTCCGGAATGGTGTGTTGGATGTATTTGCCCAGCCGGTTCCATAAGAAACGACCCAGAATGAGTTTGGATCGTTGATCTCGCTCATAGGTTTACCACCGAGTTCCTGGTAGGGCTCGGCGCAGGCACCATTATCCGACATGAAAAATATTACAGTATTATCCAGCTCACCTTTTTGTTCAAGCGTATTCAACAGTTTGCCGATATTCTGATCCATCGAATAAACCTGCGCTGCATATACACTCATACGATAAGCAACTTTTTGTTTTTCATCCTGCGTCAGCGAATCCCATGAACGCATCTCACGCTCTGCAAGTCCCCATTCTGGTTTCGCAACACCCATTGCGATCTGCTTTCTCCAGCGTTCATGCCTGACAGAATCCCATCCTATGATGTATTTATCCCGGAACAGTTTGATATCCTCTTCCTTTGCATGCAATGGCCAGTGTGGGGCAGTATATGCGAGATAAAGAAAGAATGGATTATTATCTTTCTGTTCATTTATGTATTTGATGGCATTCGTTGTAAAGGCATCTGTTGTGTAATAACCATCAGGAAACTCATATTGCTGATCGCCATTGTTCTCAGTAATGCCACGCGGAGGAAACGGCTTCAGGTATGATGATCCACCACTCAGTATACCATAGAACTTTTCAAAGCCGCGTTGCAGGGGCCATTTGTCTTTTCCATGCATACCAACATGCCATTTGCCGGTCATGTAGGTATGATAGCCTGAGGCTTTAACTGTTTCTGCAATTGTGGACGAGTTCTTTGTCAGATAACCACGGTATCCGTCCACCCCTTCATCATTTACACCTGGCTTTTCAGGGTCCTCAGACATTCCACCGATGCCAGCCTGGTGCGGGTATAAGCCAGTAAGCAGGCTTGCACGGGTTGGACAACAACGGGCATTATTATAAAATTGTTTGAATCGTACTCCTCCGGCAGCAAGCTTATCAATATTCGGAGTTGGAATTTCTGATCCGTAACAACCGATATCAGAAAAGCCCATGTCATCTGCAAGGATAACAATGATGTTCGGTCGCTTTGATTGAGCAAAACCAGCAAGAGCAACAATGCAGAGAGCAATAATTATGAGCGTCTTCTTCATATTACAATTAGTTAATCAAATTTCAGACAATCAATATCCATCATTCTGAACAAGATTTGTATTTGCATCAATCTCTGACTGGGGAAAAGGAAATCTTGTTTGAAATGCGCTTGCATTGAGGCCGCGATCACGCGCATTCTGAATGAACAGATCATTTCTTATCAGATCTTCCCTGCGTT
>JBEVNF010000049.1:0-5476 GCA_040508255.1 Flavitalea sp. | reverse complement strand
ACCACGACCAAGTACCTGCAGCGCAGGTCCGGTACCACCTGAAACTTCGTTACCAGAAATGATAGCTGTTGCATTTCCTCCAACCAGGATCCCGTTGTTCTGCTGTTCAAGATCCGACATTCCATAATTCCTGACTTTGTTATTGCGGATAGTGAATGTACCACCGGAAACCTGTATACCATCACCAGACACATTTTCGATCCTGTTATTTTCAATCCTCAGATCTTTAAAATAACAGCCGCCCGGCGAGGTCTTCCCAATATAAAAGGCTTCTGCGCGACCTTTGTGCGGCGGGTTCTGCATATCATGAATATAAAGATCGTGATAATAACAACCTTCGATCAGTTCTGTTCCGGTTGGATTCTGTTGTATACCTGTTGTAACGTTGTACATTTCCAGCCCGGCTATTTCAACATGATGCGAAGTTCCGAGATTGATCCCCATTGCAAACACGGTAGGATGCCCGATCACCAGTTTGCCGCCACCCAATACTTTGAAGTGCTCACCATACAGATTCAATGTGTAGGATGCATAACCGCCAATGGTAACCTTCCCTTTTGGTTTAAAAACAATCGGCTTTTCTGCTGTGCCTTTGATGCCCTTGATCTGTATCCAGAGATAGTCGCCGGAGAGAAGAACGGTATCTCCCGGTTTGAATGGTGCATCAAGAATATAAACTGTATTCGAAGCAGCACCAGGTCGTCTCGGCAACTCAACTTTTTTCTGTGCGTAAACCTGAGAAAACAATAAAACAAGAATCAATAAACGTTTCATACTTTTTAAAAATCCGGGGTTGTGACTGAAAAAATATGATTGCAAAATTTCTACGGTTCGCAATCAGGACAACATGCAGCTACTACATTGATCAGATAATCTCTCCATCGTTTAACAATGGGAAAGTTAAAGTCAGAACACATCAAAGGCTATTGGAGAATTCCGGATCAGACGCGGGAACGAAGGAACAGGAAAGGTTGGTTTAGGCTGGATAATTGACAGGACACAAATATAAAGAAATCCTTAAGCCGGCAAATTATTCAGATGTTACTATGAAATTAAAAAAACTGATATTGATTCGGGGGCGGGCTTGTTTCCAGAAATTTTAATAGCAAAAATCAACAGAGCAGTGTCAAAATACCTGCCGGGATGCCCAGTTGATAATTGGAAGATACAGATCTGAAACAGTTTGCTCCGCCTTTTTTTGCCTGTACAGCAGCAGTAACTGCTGATTAAATTCTTTGAATCGTTGAAAGCCCCTGAATTCAACCATGTTGTTTTCAATGGTTCTGGTAAGCGTTTCGAATGCTTTTTTGTCAAGAATTTCAGAATAATATAAGGTCACCAAAGCATAGTTCATATATTCCTCAAAACAGATCAGCGGCTCATCATAACCAGCAGAAGGCTTGCCGGAAGTGTTCCATTCAGAAAGATTCCTGAATACAGAGTCAATCAACTTTCTATACTTTTCAGCTTCAGGATTAAGATAGGCATGATTGATTTCGGTAAATGCTATCAGCATCCTTTTACCTCTGAGCACTTCTTCAGGAAGTTGTTTATCCGCAGCTTTTATGAACGGAAAATTTATATGAGCCTGGGCTTCGGTAAACTCATTGTCTGAAAGAAACGCCGCAGATTGATTCCAGCCAACCAATGGTGAAAAAATCAATTTGAGCACGGAGTATTTAGTCGATGGAAATTGTTCTTCAAGCCACGTTTTCATCTTTGCAATATCAACCTGATCCCGGAGTTGCGATCGGAGACTGGTATAATATTCCTTATTGGCATCATAGAACTTTCTGAATCCGGATTTAACAGCAAAATTTTCAAGCATCGGAATATATGGTTCAAGTTCATTCCGATCACCGGTAGCGATACGATTGTAGATACCACCATTCACAATGTTGTTGTCCGAAAATATGTAAGCATAACTATCCATTTTCAGATGCAGATAGAAATAGCCGGGGGAAACTTTTAATAAAGAATCGGCCAATTGCACAGCGGCATGTTTTGCATGCTCACTGAAATGATTCACTACAGCATTATAATATGTTGTCTCCTTCTCAATCGCACCGCTTTTACCATATTCAGTCAGCGCAAAAATCACATTCATCAGTTCATAAACTTCAGGAACTTCGATGATTGTTTTACCATCATTATCCCGTTTGTACTGATCACTGAAGGTTGCCGGTTTTACCAGTTTCTCCATTGTGAAAAAGCATCTCACTGTGTCTGACATTGAAGTCCGGACAATATTTACAGCTGAATTAATTTTCGGTTTTAATGTGATTGATATTGAATCTGATTTTGAAACAAGTACAAAAACTACTGAATCCTTTGGAACAACAAAACTATAATCAAATCGACTTTGCAACCTATTGATTCCATTAAACTCATCCTTTTGTCCATCGAGGTATATGGTCAAATTATCAGAATCAGTGTGCAGTAAAGGTGTCCCTGATTCCTGAGATGACGATTGAAGACTGCAGAAAAACAGGGAAATGATCAGCAAAAATTTCATAAAGCAATCGTTATACGATATGTAATATCAGCGGGAAAATAACTTGAAGTCTAAAGCCACTTCCGGATTTGTAAAAATTATTTTCTAAAAACAGCATCATTGCCTTTGTAACGGAACCAATCAAAGGACGCCTTTGACGAAGAAATGCGGCCGTTAGATGTAGCATACATTGCGATCAGGCAGCCCACGAATCCACCTGCTTTTTGTGTGCTCAGTATCGTTCCGTCAACCTCTCCCAACTTATTCCATGATTTATCATCATCTGAGAAGTACATACCGTATACATCACCGTGAGGTTCAATCCTGAGATACAATTCTTTTTTCGTCGATGCAAGTACGCTCTCCGATAGTAACTCAGTGCTGTCACCCAGGGATCTGAACAACTGAACAACATCTTTACCGGACTTCACTGACTTGCAGAGCAGGTAAAATTTTTTTTCGTTCTGGAATAAAACCAGTCCCGCTTTTTCATTTTCAGAACCGGTGCTGAATTCCATCCGCACTGAAACCTCAGCCTCATGATGTTGTTGCCTGAAACCAACAAAAGATGGGTTGCCGGATCCGCTCACCGTTTCCGGCCGCAAAGAAACTGTCAGTTTGCCTTTTGGTGTTGAGGTATTGAACCAGTTGTCTCTCACAGTACGAAGGAATATAAAGCGGTTGTTCAGCTGTTCATTATCAAATTCATCCTTGAACTCAAAGTTGCCGGTGAAAGAATTCACAGGTTTTTTGTTGAGCTCCGGCATAGGTAATGGGTATTCATATTTCACAGTTTCTTCGCCAGATGTGATAACCGGCCATTCATCACTAGTCCAGGTAACTGGCGCCAGGAAAGTTTCTCTGCCTATATTATACATGTCATCTTTGTACGGCCGGCACGCGAGAAATACAGCATACCATTTACCATTGGCCGTTTGAACCAGATCAGCATGACCCGCAGTTGTTATAGGATCTGGTCTCGATTTGTCGAGATGACGCTGGGTAAGAATCGGATTTTTTTCCCATGGAACGAATGGTCCGTCGACAGACTTACTTCTGAATATCACCTCGGAGTGGTTATAGCCTGTCCCACCCTCGGCACACATCAGGTAATACCAGTTATTGATGTGATAAATATGCGGAGCTTCGATCCACACAGGCTTTTTGGCGACATCGACACCGCCATTAACAAGCAACTTTTCCTCACCACTTACTTGTAATGTTTTATAGTCGAGCTCGTACATGCGAATAGAACGATGACCGTTCCACAGCGTCTTGTTATCTGGTGGCACGCTGTTATAAACCAGGTAAGCTTTGTCGGTACGTTCATCAAAAAAAAGTGAGGGATCAATTCCATTAACTGCTTTTATATAAACCGGATCACTCCAGGGTCCCGCAGGATTGTCGGCTGTAATGATGAAATTACCGCCACGATCAATCAGTGTGCAAACGATATAAAACCTGCCTTTATAGAAACTTATAGATGGCGCAAAAAGTCCGCGGGACACACCTGCACCCGTAAGATCGAGTTGGTCGGGACGGTCCATGGCATGGCCAATCTGTTTCCATGAAACCAGGTCCTTGCTATGGAAAATCGGCAAACCCGGGTAATAGGAAAAGGATGAATTAACTATGTAGTAATCGTCACCTGCCCGGCATATACTCGGATCGGGATAGAAGCCTGCGAGGATCGGGTTTGTATAGTTCTGGGCAATCGCGGCTGAATGTGAAAATGCCAGCAAAAAAAATGAAAACAGAAATCTCATAATAGGATGTCTTAAATTGATAAATGCACTATCTCAAAATGATATCACATCGTAGTAAGCTTTTTTTGGCTGACGGTTGGTATCGAATAATAACGGGTAATTTTTCGGACCGCGCATATCCAGCCAGGTAAATTTATCGCTCAGGTTCCAGAATGTGATTCCGGTCAACGCGGTTTTATTATTTCTGAAAACTTCAAAGAGCATTTTGTATTTGCTACGCTGCATTTCTTCCATTTCGGGAGTAAAGGGACTTACATGATTCCTATGTTCGCCCCGACTAAGTTCTCCTCCCTGGTTTCCGGCATATACAGATACATCCAGTTCGGTTATTTGTACCTGTAAACCAAGTTCGGAAAATTGACGAATCGAATTTACTAGTTCCTCTTTCGATGGAATGTTTATCGACCAGTGGCCCTGCAATCCGACACCATGTATGGGCACACCTCCGTCTTTTAATTCTTTGACCATTTGAAAGATCCTTTCCCTTTTGCCAGGACTTTCGGTATTATAATCGTTATAAAAAAGAATGGCATCAGGATCAGCAGCATGAGCGTATTCAAAGGCCTTCGCAATAAAATCCTTTCCGCAGATGCGGTACCAGGCGGTGTTCCTGTAAAAATTTTTGTCGTTATCGTCAATTACTTCATTTACTACATCCCAGGCATAAATCTTTCCTTTATAACGATTCACAACTGTAGATATATGTTCCTTCAGTCGGTTGAGCAATACTTCCTTCGTAGCTGTGTCACCGTTAGTATCAACAAACATCCATGGTGGTGCCTGGCTATGCCAGCACAAAGTATGTCCACGCAATCGAAGACTATGCTTTGTTGCGAAATCTGCGATTGCATCTGCATCATGCCAGTAATACTGATCCTCTTTTGGATGAATCGGCCTCATCTTCATCGCATTTTCTGCAGTGATACTGTTGAAATGCGTTACGATCAGAACGGAATCGTCCCCGTGCAGCGAATTCGGGGTTACCGCAGCGCCGATTGGAAAATAATCTGCATAATGATCTTTCAGGCCTTTTGCACCAGGAGGTTGCGGACCATCGGGTCTATTTACCTTATGACCGCCAGGGGTTTTACAATCGGCCATTGAGAAGCCAGATACAATAGCTATAATGTACAAGATTTTGTTTGTCATAATTACCGGAAAATCTCCTGTGCAAATTTGTACAGATTGTTACGCCACACGGGCCAGGTATGACCGC
>JBEVNF010000379.1:0-3847 GCA_040508255.1 Flavitalea sp. | reverse complement strand
TTGTAAACTTTCACTTCTTCAGCAGGGGAGCCAACAGTTGGAAAATACATTGACCGGAATGGCTCAAACGCAGAAAAGATTAAAGGTTTATTACTTATCCATCTCAACTTTCTCGGATAATCATTTGAATACCCTGCATCATTTGCAGGAGCGTTTTGATGTTGTTTACGGAGTGATAATTCCCTCAAAGCGCGCAAACTTTACGGAAGCGGAACTTAAGGTTTACTGTGACCAGCACGGCATCAAGCTCGATGCTTTCCACCTCGCACACCGCTTCAGGGATCCCCGGAATATTGCCGCTTACTACAGGGTGATCCGGTCGATCCAAAAGGAAAACCCTGATATTATCTATTTTACCAATTTTGATCAGGTATATATAAATATGCTTTTTACGCTTCTTGGGCGTCAAAAGGTTATCATCGGTTTTCATGATGTGGTGAATCATAGCAATACGAGATTTGACTTTCTTACCAATATCGGCAAGAACGTTTTATTCAGATTTTTCAAATACTTCAGAACTTATTCAATAGCCCAGGAAAAGATCCTTCTTGATAAACATCCTGGCAAAATCGTTTTTACAATTCCCCTTCCGCTCATGACATTCGGGCCATTGCCTGCGAGATCAAATGAGGTTAAAAGGACCAGCTTCCTGTTTTTTGGCAATATCCTGTCATATAAGGGTCTTGATATCTTATTAAAAGCTGCCGAAAATTTATCGGCTAAAAGAACTGATTTTACGATCACAGTGGCGGGTCGCGCAGATGATTGGGACGAAATGTACGCACCATTGCTCACCAATAAGTCAATACTTGACAAGCAGGTGAGGTTTATAGAGAACAGTGAGGTGCCAGGCTTATTCAGCAATGCAGATTTCCTGGTGTTACCTTATCGTGATACAACTCAGAGTGGTCCCCTGATGATAGCCTACAATTACAATGTTCCTGTAATTACCAGTACTGCAGAGGGTTTCAGCGAATTTGTTGAACCGGGAATTACCGGGCTAAGCTTTGAAGTAAACAGCGTAAATGATCTTGAGCGGACGCTTGAGAACGCCATAAATCTCACGGAAGATCAGTATGATTCGTTAAGGAAATCGCAAGGGCAATTCATTCACAAACACTACTCTGCGAAAGCAATTGTGGATAAATATGAACATATGTTCCAACATGTTCTAAGCATTAAAAAAAACCTTTAATTTATTAATTGCGAAAAAAATTTGCAGCTTCTGCAATTTTTGGCACACCGTTTTCTATATGTACTGTGTCAGCCGTAATTACCACCAGATCAGGGGTTAGAGCGACTGACAAAAATCAGTAGTCAAGGAAAATGGTTAAAATTCTGATAACTGCCCCTTCTTTAAACGAGCGCGAAAATGTAAGTGGAATATCTACAATTGTTCGTACGATTATTAATAATAATAAAAGTGCAAATCAATTTATCCACTTCAGGGTCGGCAAGAAAGATGGTGAAAAAAAGGGATTCAAATGGGTGCTTAATCAACTCGCTTTGATACCGAGGTTAACAGCAGCAGTGATCAGCAAAAAGATCAACATTGTTTACTTCAATACAGATCTTACAAAACCATCTATAATCCGCGATTATTTCCTGGTAACGTTTGCTAAGTATGTGCTTCGTCGCAAAATTGTGTTGCATATTCATGGCGGTCATTTTTTGATGACACCACCTCCGGAAGGTTCGGTATTTATGAAGATGATCCGTGGTATGTTCAAATGTGCACAGTTATGTATAGTGTTAAGTGAGATAGAGCTAAAGACGATCCAAAAAAATTATGGTGTTGATGGTATCTCTTTACCAAATGCAATTGAGTTGAAAGAGATTCTTGATTCCGAAAAGAATTTTGATGAAAAGCTGAAGCTTGTTTTTCTTGGAAGAGTTGTGAATTCAAAAGGTATTTACCAGATCGCTGAAGCACTTGAAGCATTAAAAGATTCATACAAAGATTTTGATTTCCACATTTACGGCTCAGGCCCGGAACTTGATAGATTCCTTAATAAGCTTAAGAGTGTGGATGGTTTGAAATACAGTTACAATGGAGTTGTGAAAGGCGATGAGAAATGGAAGGCGTTGGACCAGGCACATGTTTTTCTTTTACCTTCTTTATACGGTGAAGGAATGCCAATAGCAATGCTGGAAGCGATGGGAAGAGGTTGTATACCGGTGGTTTCAGATGATGCATCAATATCAACGGTGGTTGAGAACAACGTGAATGGTTACATAGTGAAGAAGGGAGATTCACAGAGCCTCAAGGAAACGATCCAACAACTCCTGTTCAACAGAAGTTTGTTACCGCAAATGAGTAAGGTTGCAAGATCAACCATCAGTCAAAAATTTGACATCGATAATTATCTTCTGAAATTGAACAAATACTGTTCGGCTTTATAAAGCATATTCGATTGTTACCATTATTATAAAAAGGAAATGTCTTTCCGAACGACCGTCGGGCAGATGTACTTATCCAAATATTTAAAATCTCGTTATGAAAAATTATGTAAACTTTTTAGGAGTCGGTTTAAACCCGATCACATACGATGAACTCTATGTGAAGATTGATGAGTGGATCAAGAATAAAGAAGGAAGATCACATCACATAGCCTGTGTTAATGCATATAATATTGCGCTTTCAATAAAAAACAAAGAACTCTATAGAATTTATAATTCAGCTGATGTTACCGGTGCTGATGGTATGCCGTTCGTGAGATGGATCCGTAAGTACTACAAACAGGCTTGCGATCGTATCGCCGCTCCGGACACTATTCTGAAGCTTGCGGAAAACAGGGATTACACATTTTACCTTTATGGCGGTGCTCCCGACGTATGTGTGAAAATGAAAAAATATCTGGAAGATCGCTTTCCTAATATCAGGATCGTAGGTCACTATTCACCCCCGTTCCGTGAACTTACCCAGGAAGAAGATGATGCGATCGTAGCTGAGATCAACTCCCTGAAACCAGATATCGTATGTGTGGGTCTTGGTACCCCAAAGCAGGATTACTGGATCGATACGCATCTTGACAAGATCAAGGGTTCCGTTCTGATCGCTGCTGGCGCAACTTTTGACTTCTTTGGTGGAAGGATCAAGATGGCACCAGATTTTATACGCAAATCAGGATTCGAGTGGATCTATAGATTATTGGGTAAAGACTTCAAACGATTGTGGAAAAGGTACATTATCATGTACAGTGTTTTTATCTGGAATTTTATTCTCCAGAAGCTTAACCTGGTCACTTATAATGTTATTGAGTATACCAGACCCAAAGCGAGAGCGGTGCCGGCTACTGCGAGATCATAGCCGATATCTCTGAAAAAACTGACTCAGTTCAGTTTTCAAACAATCACAACCATATATCACTAATAAACTTACTTTAAATAATTATCATGCAAAAACAAAAGCAAAAAGCAGCAATAGTTTGTGGAGCCGGTGGATTTATCGGTGGTCACCTTGTTAACCGATTGAAGTCAGAAGGATACTGGGTTCTTGGTGTAGATCTTAAGAAAAATGAATATGGCAACGAGAATGCAGATGAGTTCGTAGTGGGTGATCTACGTGACCCAAGAATTTGTGATGCATTGTTCGTTAGAGAAATCGATGAAGTTTATCAGCTTGCTGCTGACATGGGTGGTGCAGGCTATCTTTTTACCGGTGAAAACGATGCGGCTGTTATGCATAACTCTGCCATGATCAACCTGAACATGGTGGAAGCGAGTCACAAACATAATGTAGATAAGATTTTCTATTCTTCATCAGCTTGTGTTTATCCTGAATACAACCAGATGGATCCTGATAATCCAAAATGTACAGAAGATACGGTTTACCCTGCGGCGCCGG
>JBEVNF010000369.1:0-8459 GCA_040508255.1 Flavitalea sp. | reverse complement strand
AAGCAATACGATCACCCCTGTGAATACAATCACTTTCCATTCAGGTGACAGATAAGAAAGTATTCTCGAGTTATCCGGAATTCTTGGAGTTGCGTTTCCGAGATCTTTAATGCTCTCATATCCCTCGCCAAACAAAGGTGGAAAAATAAAATAGATCACCAACAAAATCCCGCCACCCGCAAGCGCTTTAGTATAGCTTCCGATTTTCCATTTCTCAAGTCTGTGTTCAACATTTTTGAAACTTCTTGCGTAGTATAATGAAACAAAACCAGCAAGCACACCTAGTAAAATATAAAAAGGTGTATTGTGATAGTCGTAAGTCTGTTTCAGACGGAAATTGAAGAGCAGGGACTCCTGCAAAATTATCTTCGAACAGAGTGCTCCTGTTACTGCCGAAATAATAAGCGGGATAAAATAACTTACAACCGATTCAACGAGCAAAACCTCAATCGCAAAGATTACCCCTGCGATCGGTGCGTTGAATACTGCCGCAATACCGGCTGCAGCACCGCATCCTATCAGCAATGTTCTTTCCCTGTAATTAAGATCGTGTATACGTGCGATATTCGATCCCACAGCAGAACCAGTTGCAACGATCGGTGCCTCAAGACCAACTGATCCGCCAAGACCAACCGTTACAGAACTCGTGATAATGTGCTGGTAGGTATGTTTTAATGGAATGAAACTAGAATTACGGGCAATCGCTTTTAGTACCATTGCTATTCCCTTATCAATGCGGCCGCGGAACATCGTCTTGAGGATAAAGACCGTGAGTAGGAGACCAAGAGTCGGGAACAAAAGATAAGAGAACCAGATAACAGGAATATCTTCGATGCCGTGCTGAAGATAATGCACAACAGTTTTCAATATCACAGCAGCTACCCCTGAAGCAAAACCTACCAGCGTTGCTACAAGCATAATGTACTGTACCCGGTTGAGCCTGAGGGGAAGATTATGAATTACTACCTGGTAAAGTGATTTCGCCTGCCTTATTTGCTTGTTGAAATACATAAGCCGGCGCCAAAGTTAAGCCCGTTTTACCGGCCGGCAATGACAAAAAGGCAAAAAAAGGCGGCTCTGAGAAATCAGGGCCGCGAACACATGAGAAAAATTCTGGTACAATCTGTACCTAGTTTAACTGCTTTGCTGCATGCAGCGGGCGGTTGTGAAACACGTTCACCAATAACTCAAATATGTTTTTGTCACGATGATTAAAACGGAAAGCCGTTTCCTTTACGTGGAGATCAAGCGTATTACCGTTGAGACCCCTGAATTTCACAAGTCTTGCCTTCAGCATGTTCCAGAACAATTCAATATCATCAACAGGTCCTTTCAAAGACGCTACCTTCGGTATACCATTTTCGATCCTGTATAATTTCAAATTATTAAAATCAATCACTGCCTGCATCGACCTGATATTTGTGTTATCAGCAGCTTCAGGATTACGTGTACCCGCAGATTTAAGCCACTCAAAGATTTCCTGCTGATTTGCAGCAATGATCTTTGCAGAGTGCACGCGATCGTCGATTGCACGAATGCCATAGAATGGTTTCTTGTAAGCGGTTTCAGTTGTTGCATTTTCAGCATCTGAATCAAGCAACTGATCAAGTGATGTTGCTTCAATCAGTGATCTATCGGTCATGGGTAACCGATCTTCAAACTGTGATGCAATATGAGTGCGGATCATTTTAAGATAAGCATTCACAGTAATGCGGCTGATACCAGTAATGCCGGCGATTTGTGTTGCGGTGAGATCATCGCAGAATAGTTTCAGCATTTCACGCACTTTCCTCTCGGAGATATGCGCACCTTTAAGATATCTGTTTTTCATGAGTGAGGTCTGATGTGTTTATGTGAGTGTATGTGATGAGTACTTTTGTGTACGATACCCTACGTAATTACCAACAAAATTTCAAACCTCAAGTGTTAAAGTATTATAAGCGGTTATAGCGGCGGATGTATGAAAATCTCAATGCCTCGCACCGAGACAATCTTTCGAAAAAAATCAAGGGGACCTAACTGTTCAAAAGCAGATCCATGGCGGATCTTACGGTTTGAGCCCCGGGCAGGGCAGCATTTTCCAGAACCGGATTTATGGGTAGCGCGGGCAGGTCAGCAGCGCCCGCTACTTCTACAGGAAGATCAAGAAACTGAAAACATTTGTTGGATATGCGGCCGGCAAGTGATTGAGCAAATGAATTGGAGATTGCTTCCTCGGTTACAACAAGGCATCTGCCATGTCGTTTAACAGTATCATAGATCAGGGTTTCATCGAGCGGGAATAATGACCTCAGATCAACGATCTCAATTCTGCCGGGAAAACTCTTTGCAGCAGTTAACGACCAGTACACACCCATTCCATAAGTGATCACACAACAGGTATCACCAGCATGCATATATTCTTCACCTGGATGCAACACAGTTCGCCCCTTACCAAGAGGCACCATATAATCAGATGAAGGTTCAATGCATTTTGCATCTTCTGTGCCGGCAACCTTGCTCCAATACAAACCTTTGTGCTCAAGCATAACAACAGGGTTTGGATCATAGAACGAAGCCTTCATCAATCCTTTCATATCTGCTGCATTGGAAGGATATACAACCTTGATACCTTTGATTGCCAACAACAAGGTTTCGATACTTGCGCTATGATAAGGACCGCCGCTGCCATAAGCACCAACAGGAACTCTTATTACAGTCTGCACAGGAAATTTACCGTCACTGAGATAACATGATTTTGCTATCTCAGTTGCCAGTTGATTGATGGCTGGAAAAATATAATCACCGAATTGAATCTCAACTATTGGCTTCAGACCTGCTGCAGATAATCCCGCAGTCGAGCCAACAATATAAGCTTCCTGTATTGCTGTATTAAAAACACGATGATCACCAAACCGTTCTGCAAGTGTTGCAGCCTCCCGAAAAACACCACCAAGCCTGCGCCCTACATCCTGGCCAAACAGGATCAGCTCTTCGTGTTTTTCCATAAGCTCACGGATCGCATGTAATGCAGCATCTACCATCATCACTTTTTCACCTCCTGCCGGAGTGCGCTCTCCGGTTTCCGTTGTTACTGCCGCTGGTGCAAAAACATGATCAAATGCAGTTGCCGGACCAGGATCTGGTGAAGCCGCTACCCTTTTGAATTGCTCGGCAACCTGGAGATTTATTTCCTTTTCTATATCGGAAAGCTGTTCATTGCTTATACCATGTTCTGCTAACCTGTTCTTTAGTTTTGGTAGAGGATCATCTTCTGCATGTTTTGCAAGATCAGCAGATGAACGATAGAACTCCTTTCTTACACCACTTGTATGATGACCAAGCAATGGTACTTTTGCATGAATAAGATAAGGGA
This sequence comes from Flavitalea sp., assembly GCA_040508255.1. Lineage (GTDB taxonomy): Bacteria > Bacteroidota > Bacteroidia > Chitinophagales > Chitinophagaceae > DATHKG01. The sequence goes on along the minus strand of JBEVNF010000369.1, from coordinate 5,104 downwards.
TGCGCTTGGCACGTACATCAGCGATCACCTGTTGAATACATTCGTATGATTCAACAAAATCACTTCCGTTAACGCGTACGCGATTCAGTCCCTGCAGTCCTGAAGTAAAGTCAAATGCATCAGCTACTCTCGCTTCATCTGCGCTTACACTGATGCCCCATTCATTATCCTGCACAAGAAAGATAACAGGTAATTGCCTGAGAGATGCAAACTGAAATGCTTCACTTACTTCACCTTCAGTTACACTTGCATCACCAAGTGAACATAATACAATTGGCAACTCATCGTTTTCGCTCTTTACTATTTTTGAAGGAAGATAATTTTCGATATGCTTCAAACCCTGTGCTATACCTGTTGCGGGTATCACCTGCATACCTGTTGCACTTGATTGGTGTATAATAGTTGGTTTATTGTTACCCCTGTTTGAAGGATGTGAATAGTATGATCTTCCACCGGAGAAGGGATCGCCCGCTTTTGCAAGCAGCTGCATCATGAGTTCGGTTGCTGTGAATCCCATGCCAAGCAACATTGCATCATCACGATAATACGGACTAACATAATCGCACGATCTCAATTGCAAACCTGCTGCGAGTTGTATTGCTTCATGACCGCGCGAAGTTGAATGCACATAGCGACAGATATTTCTGTTTGCTTCGTATGTAGCACCCATTGCTCTTGCCCGGAGCATTAGTCTGTAAGTTCTCAATAAAACCTCAACACTGATCATAAACTGCTATCAAATAAAAAAGGACAGCGAACTGTCCTTTACTATACTTATTTGTGTTTATTATTTTACTTCGAGAGCAAACATATTCTCTTCTTCTATAAAACCTTCGAGGTTATCACCTACAACACATTCACCAACTCCTGCGGGTGTTCCTGTGAAGATCAGATCACCAATGTTAATGGAGAAGTAGTTTGAAATGTAAGCAACGATCTTATCGAAGCTGTTGATCATCATTCCTGAATTACCGGTCTGAACAAGTTCTTTGTTCTTGAGCAACCTGAAATTGATATCCTTTTTGTTTTTGATGTTTTGAAGAGGAATCCATTTACCGATAGCGGCAGAGTTATCCCAGGCCTTTGCCTTTTCCCAGGGAAGACCCTTTTCCTTCAGTTCGTTCTGGATATCCCGTGCAGTAAAATCGATACCTGCGGTGATCGCATCGTAGTATTTGCTGGCAAATCTGTCTTGTATGTATTTCCCGTTCTTAGAAATACGAAGTACGAGTTCACATTCGTAATGAAGTTCGTTTGTGAATTCGGGATAATAGAAAGGTGTATGTGTTTGAAGAAGCGCGCTTTTCGGCTTCATGAATATCACTGGTTCATCAGGAATTTCATTTCCCAATTCTTTAGCATGTTCAACATAGTTACGGCCTACACAAAATATTTTCATATTCAACAAGGGTTTATCTGTAATAACAGTTTAAAGGTTTTAGCCTGGAAAGGCATGTTTGGAAATGCATAGGGTCATTGAATATCAAAAAGTTAGTCCGTTACGTTACTTATTGCGAAAATAAAGATTCAAATTAACAATTCATAGCGTAAAATCCAATTTATTGGCCTCATTCATAGTGCGTTCAATGCCCTGTGTCATAAAGCTTTCTATTATTTCAATGCATTTTTCAGCCTTCATTTTCACGACCGGAAGCTCCTTGTTTGTCCATTTTCCAAGCACAAAATCTACCTGCATACCTTTCGGGTAATCGTTCCCGATACCATACCTCAGCTTCGGGTATTTATCCGTCAGAAGCGATTCCTGGATACTTTTGAGCCCGTTGTGCCCTGCATCACTTCCCCCAGGTCTCAGTCTCAGTTTGCTCAGTGGCAGCGCGAGATCATCCAGGATCACCAATATATTTTCAATGGCTATCTTCTCCTTATCCATCCAGTACTTTACAGCCTTGCCGCTAAGGTTCATGTATGTTGTAGGCTTGATAACGATCATCGATTTCCCTTTCCATTTCAGGTTGGCAATATCTGCCAGCCTGCCGCTTTCGAACCGGCCCTGGTGCTTTAAAACCAGCAGATCGGCCACATCGAAACCAATATTATGCCGCGTACCAGCATATTCAATGCCTATATTGCCCAGACCCACAATTAAAAACTTCGACATGTTATTGATGATGCTTTAGCGCAACTTACTGAAAGCGGGGATAAATTTAATCATTAAATCGCATGATTGCCAGTAAGCCGCAAAATATAACGTTGATAGTTACACGAAAATCAGGTAGGTTTTCAGGACCGCCCTTACATTAAAAATCCCACGCCGGGGCGTGGGATTTTCGATATAAAGAAAGTTGTTCTTTATTTCTTTGGAGCGGCAGCAGCTGGTTTTGCAGCACCCTTTGCAGGAGTTGCAGCAGCTGATTCTTCCTGTTTCAACTGACGTGTCATAACGATTGAAGCAATCGGGATACGTGGTGAGTTCAGGATTTCCATGTTTTCAGATGCAACATCTTCAACACGAATGTTACCATTCAGTTCCAGGTTTGTAAGATCAACCTCGATGTTTTCAGTCAGGTACTTTGGAAGCGCCTTGATCTTAAGAGACTTGATCTTGGTGATCAGTTTACCACCAGCTTTAACACCGGCAGCAGCACCAGAGAACTTGATTGGAATTGTAGCGATCACTGGTCTGTCTTCAACGAGTTCAAGAAAGTCAACGTGGATCATTTCGTCAGATACCTTATCAAACTGGATATCTTTCAATACACAGCGGTAAGATTTACCTTCTACTTTTACTTCCGCTAACTGGAACTCAGGAGTGTAAACCAGGGTTTTGAAAGCCTTGGCCGGAGCTGTGAAGTTAACTTCTTTTTCGCCACCGTAAATTACACCAGGCACGAGTTCCTGAGAGCGAAGTAGGCGGGCGGCTTGTTTCCCGGTTTCGGTCCTCAGTTGACCCTCGATTGTAATTGTTTTCATTGTATGCTTGTTTTTAAATGACTATTTCCTGTTTCTCATCTGGCTGTGTACAAACAGGCTTGTGATACTCCTGTTCTCGTATGCGTTCCTGATTGCAACCGCAAAAAGTTCTGCTACGCTCAGCACCTTGATCTTTTCTGATTCCCTGTTCAATGGTATGGTGTCACAAACCACGAGTTCTTCCAGTACACTGCTTTCAATATTCTTGTAGGCATTTCCGCTCAGAACCGGGTGAGTACAAAGGGCACGAACACTTCTTGCTCCTTTTTCCTTCAGTAGTCCCGCGGCTTTTGCCAGGGTACCACCGGTGTCACATATATCATCGATCAAAACCACATCTCTGTCTTCCACATCCCCTATCACAACCATGCTGGCGATCTCATTTGCACGTTTACGGTGTTTATCGCAAATCACCATTTCCGCGTTGAAATAAGCTGCCACTTCACGGATCCTGTTGGCACTACCCACGTCGGGGGCCGCAAATGTAAGATTTTCCAGCTGAAGTTGCTGTATATATGGGATAAAAATTGCAGAAGAATCAAGGTGATCAACCGGGATGTCGAAGTAACCCTGGATCTGCGGAGCATGAAGATCCATGGTGATCACGCGGTCGGCACCTGCAGCTACCAGCATGTTAGCCAGCAATTTAGATCCAATTGCCACACGTGGTTTGTCCTTCCTGTCCTGGCGCGCATACCCGTAATAAGGTATCACAGCCACTACTTTGTAAGCCGACGCCCTGCGCGCCGCATCGATCATGAGCAACAACTCCATGATGTTTTCGGCGGGGGAAAACGTGCTTTGAACCAGGAAAACCATGTCGCCACGGATACTTTCCTGGAAAACCGGCTGAATTTCGCCGTCGCTGAAATGTGAGATCGTCACTTTCCCGAGAGCGGCACCAAATCTATCTGCGATCTTTTCCGCAAGATATTGGGAGCCGGTTCCTGAGAATATTTTAACCGATTTTTCCATGATGTTGTTAATATGGCGCGAAGATAATCCGAACCTTCTTATTCAGGAATAGCAGCGAAAGAAAAATTGAACTCTTTTATGGCATTCGCCGCCGCGATAGCCTGAAACACCGCAGGGGTAAGGATTTCAGCAGCAATAGTTTTTCTGCATCCCCACAAACGGGAAACCCCGGTGCATAGCTATTGCAACGGGGGACCTGAATAAATATGTAAAAGGAGTATTACTTCGTAACTGAAAGCATGACCTGGCTTGAAGAGGTCACCATATCTTTTGTCCTGCTATCTTCAACTTTTGCTGTTACAGGAGCTTTCTTAGGATTGATCGCATAGAAAATTGCTGAACAAATAAAGATGGAGAAAAACAAAGCAACGAAATACATGCCGATGCAGAAAAGAAATGGTTGATAACCGCCGATAGCAGCAAGTGTAGATTTGTGTTTCATAGCAGGATTTTTTAGTTTTTAAAAGGATTGGAATTGGTGTTCTTGTATCAAACGCTAAAGCATCAACTTTATTTCGTTAAAATACTGTTACAGCAATAAAATTAGTATCTAATATTGGCGCATGCAAGCGCAAAACTACTCGATTAAGCAGTGGGCAAGTGACGACAGACCCCGCGAAAAATTACTATCCCGTTCTGCCGCGGCCTTGTCTGACGCGGAATTGATCGCCATCCTCTTTAAATCCGGTACTCCCAAAAGATCGGCCCTTGAACTCGGCAGGGAGCTGATGCTGCTGAGCAAAAATAATTTACAGGAGCTGGGGAAGCTGACCGTAAAAGAAATGATGCAGGTAAAAGGCGTAGGCGAAGCAAAGGCCGCTACTCTTGTGGCCGCGCTCGAGCTCGGTCGTCGCCGTCAATCAGGGGTTTCGCTTGAGAAGCTGCTGGTAAAGGATAGTGGCGATATGGCGCGATACCTCCAGGCCATGCTGAAAGATTATGCGCAGGAAGTTTTTGGCGTGGTTTTCCTGAACCGGGCAAACCGCGTAAATCATTTCGAGATCATCAGTAAAGGTGGCATCACCGGAACAGTTGCCGACCCACGTATTATTTTAAAGAAGGCTTTGGAAGAAGAAGCGGTGAGCCTGATACTATGCCACAACCATCCCTCCGGAAGTATAAAGCCGAGCAGGGCGGATGAGGAACTTACTTTAAAGATCAAGGAAGCAGCGCGCTTCCTTGATATAAAGGTGTTGGA
>JBEVNF010000340.1:0-6927 GCA_040508255.1 Flavitalea sp. | reverse complement strand
TTATTCAAAAATGGTTTCAGATTGGCTATGAAAGCTATGATTCTCTTTATCTATGGTTAGTATTTACAGCTATCTTACCCCTTGTTTATTCGATTGTTTGTCATTACAGAACAGGTCAGACAATAGGAAAATGGGTAACCGGCATCAGGGTTGTCGATGTGTCTGAAACCCGAAAACTTACGCTGGGTCAGGCAATCGCGCGGGACAGTGTAGTTCTGGGAATTGAGATTATGGGAATTCTGTATTGCTTGTACCTGTTATTTTCAACAGCGGATCCAGGATATATTGTTTCAGAGTTTGACGCTTTCACCTACTGGCCATTTTTTATCTGGTCCATACTAGAATTGATCACGCTTTTTTCAAATAAGAAAAAAAGAGCTCTTCACGATTACCTGGCAAAATCTGTAGTTGTACGAACTTTCGAAAAATAAAAAACGATCCTGCATATAATACAGGATCGCCTCAGTTATGTCTTTGTAATTTTCAGATCAATCATCCAGCTTCAATACCGCCAGGAACGCTTCCTGCGGAACTTCAACGTTACCGATCTGTCTCATACGTTTTTTACCTTCTTTCTGCTTTTCAAGAAGCTTACGTTTACGGCTGATATCACCACCATAACATTTTGCGGTTACATCTTTTCTCATTGCTGAAATAGTCTCACGCGCAACAACCTTTGCACCAACTGCAGCCTGGATCGCGATCTGGAACTGCTGACGTGGTACAAGCTCTTTCAGCTTTTCGCAAAGTTTGCGACCGAAGTCATTTGCTCTCGCACGGTGAATAAGCGCACTCAAGGCATCCACCTTATCACCATTCAACAGTATATCCATCTTAATGATATCACTATCACGGTAACCAATAGGTGAATAATCAAATGATGCATAACCTCTTGTCTGGCTCTTCAATTTATCATAGAAATCAAATACGATCTCAGTCAAAGGCATTTCAAAGATCAGCTCGACACGTGTGGTGGTGAGATAACTTTGATTGATCAGGATCCCACGTTTGCCGAGGCAAAGGGTCATGATATTACCGATGTATTCTGGTTTTGTAATGATCTGCGCTTTAATGTAAGGTTCCTCGATCCTGTCAAGCTGGGTTGGATCAGGCATCTGGATCGGGTTGTTCACCATCACCTTTTCACCACGCGTTGTGTAAGCAATAAAGCTTACGTTCGGAACCGTGGTGATCACAGTTTGATTGAATTCACGCTCAAGACGTTCCTGGATGATCTCCATGTGCAACATTCCAAGGAATCCGCAACGGAAGCCAAAGCCAAGTGCCTGTGATGTTTCCAATTCAAAAGTCAGAGAAGCATCATTCAACTGAAGCTTATCCATACAATCACGAAGCTCTTCGAAATCTTCAGTTACCACAGGGAAGATACCTGCGAATACCATCGGCTTTACTTCCTGGAAACCCTTGATCAGCTCAGGAGTGGGATTATTGGTAAGAGTGATCGTGTCACCAACTTTTACTTCTTTTGCATTTTTGATACCAGTGATGATATAGCCCACATCACCTGCTTTCACACTTTGCTTCGGTGTCATTGCAAGCTTCAGGATACCAATCTCATCAGCCTCATATTCATGATCAGTCGAAACGAATTTTACCTTGTCGCCTTTTTTGATCTCACCATGGATGATACGATAGTAAACAATGATACCACGGAATGAATTGAACACGCTATCGAAGATCAATGCCTGTAAAGGAGCATCCACATTGCCTTCCGGCGCAGGGATTCTTTCAACGATCGCACGGAGCACTCCTTCGATGCCAATACCTGTACGGCCGCTGGCAAGAAGAATATCATCTTTTTTACAACCGATCAGTTCAATGATCTGCTCGGTAACCTCGTCGATCATTGCACCATCCATATCGATCTTGTTGATCACCGGGATGATCTCAAGATCGTTTTCAAGAGCGAGATATAAGTTTGAGATTGTCTGCGCCTGGATACCCTGCGTGGCATCCACCAGCAGCAACGCACCTTCACAGGCAGCGAGTGCACGGCTCACCTCATAGCTGAAGTCAACGTGACCGGGTGTATCGATCAGGTTCAACACATATTCCTGCCCATCCTGTTTGTAATTGATCTGGATAGCATGGCTCTTGATGGTAATACCCTTCTCACGTTCGAGGTCCATATCATCAAGTACCTGGTCCATCATGTCCCTGTCGCTGATGGTACCGGTGCTTTGCAGCAGGCGGTCCGCCAGTGTACTCTTACCGTGGTCAATATGCGCGATGATACAAAAGTTCCGGATGTTCTTCATTCCCTGGTTAGGCTTTAAAATTGGCTGCAAAACTACTTTATTTTAGCCGGATTCGGGAGAGTTTGTGAGCCTATAAGTTTAGAGGTTTTTATAAAGCTCAATCAGCTTGTTTCCAACAGTTTGGAAGCTAAACCTGCCTTTAACGGAATCGCTGATCAACTGCCGGTCATAGCCTTTTGACCTTTCGGCAAATTCGAGCATGGAGAGGGCAAGGTTTTCCGCCTCTGTCAGCATTCCGTTTTCCGGCCTGATAATATCAGGCAAGATCCCCACCGGTGTTGAGATCACCGGCAAGCCGCAGTTAAGTGCCTCGACTGCGACGCAGGAGAAAGTTTCATAACTGCTACTGATCACGAGGCAGTCCGCGCGGCGCATTTCCAGAGCTACCTCTTCATAAGGTATCGATCCTCTGAAAAGAATATCTTTTGAATGTTGAATATTCGCCTTCACCCAATTTTCAAGTTCTGCGGGCGGCGCACCGAGGCAAACAAGTTCCGAATTAAGCCTGTCACGTATTTCATCAAAAGCTCTGAATAGCAGCTCTGGTTGTTTTTCAGGCCCCATTCCTGATACATGGAGGAAACGTAATTTTGGGTTGTCCATTAGAGGTTCTGCTATGGCGGGTGGGAAGAACTTACTTTCATCAACCACATTTGGCACCACCTCATATCTTATTTCGGGCACGATCTTCTGCATATCTGCCTGGAGACTTTCTGAGACGGCAATTACTGCACGCGCATTCGACAGTGTTCTTTTGATGATCGCTCTTACGTAAGCAGGTTGTTTTGCAAACCCACCGGGATCAACTGCCTTGTAGCCTGACCAATGTTCTGAAACCACATAAGGAATACTGAATTCTTCTTCAATCCATGTCAGTAATATAGAAGCCCTGAATGCAACATGAAGATGGATCAGTTCAGGTACACCATGTTTTTTGATATGATCACGGATCAGTTGCCTGTAAAATCTGCGATACCTGTATAGCGAAGCAGCAGAGTTGAGTGTGCGTGTACCGTACCTGCGGGTATTGTAATAACCGATGGTTTCATGAAGATCACCATCACTGTGATGGCTGATATTGAAAGTGCCACCGGTGAGAGATTCATCTTTAAAGACAGCGATAACATATACGGGCATGAACTCAGCAAGCGCTTTAAGTTGCCGCTGGATGAAGTCGCCTTCCTGCGGAACATTTTTGTTGGGATACCAGCTCGCCAGGTGTAAGATATTTTTCATGCCTGCACTCGTTTTCAGCTCGCTCTCGTGAAAAGCGATTTCAGCAAATTAAAGTCATTCATTGCAGGAATAAAAAAATCACGCATCTGTATTTCGGGATAAGAACTTTTCAATCTGAACAAAACATAAAAAAGATAGGCTGTATATCCTGTACTGCTGATGACAGCAGCCGCGTAAATTCCAAATCGTGCACTGAACATCATATTGCCGGTTATGATGATCACAAGTGCAAAAACTGCGCCCGCGAGATTCAGGGAGATTCTGCCCTTTCCTGCATTGAAAGCGGCCACCAGTGAGAGTGTTGACAGCGTAATGATACCGGGAATGAGCAGCAGGAATGGAACATACATCAATCCAAAACTCTCTCCATAAACAAAAGGGAAAAGCCATTTTCCAAAAACCGAAAGCACTAACAGCACAGATACATAGGCTGTAAGTAACAGCCTTGATAACAACTGGGTATTACGGAGATGCTCATGCGCAGTTTCCCTGGCCGTGGTGGTAAAGATCACGCCGGCAAGAACGCCGGGTACAAGCAGGAAAATCTGAACCAGCTTTGAAACCTGTATATAGTTACCGAGTTGTTCTGGCGTACAGTTCCGGTTCACAAACCAGTAATCAACCCGGTATACAAGAAAAAAGATCAGGTTGGTAAGTAACGCGAAGCCTGCATATCCAAATAGTTTTTTTAATTCACCAGCGGAAGCAAGCCTGAAACCGCCACCATATTTTCGCATGTACAGCACCGATAGTACAGATCCGGTTACAAGGAATGAAGCAAAATAAACTTTGATAAACAATGAAGCATTGTCAGCAACCAGTTCTGCCGGCCAGATCATTGTGACGATGACTATAAGAAGGTTAACAACAACAGAAACCAGGTTGGGTACGATGTAGTTATAGTGAGACGAAAACAGCCCGGTAAAATAATTCATCAACGCAATCCCGCCACAGTAAAGGATCGCAGGGATCCATGCGAAACTTTCACCCGGCCTCAGAAAAAATTTTGTGGCAACTGCACTTATGATCATGCAGAAAAGCACCATCAGCAAACTCGTGCTGATCAGTACCGGCTGACTGATCTCTTCCTTTGCTGAAAAATAGGTTGTTGAAGATTCAAGACTGAAAGTTGTGATCAGGATAAGCAGTGCAAGATTATTTATAAGGTAGTTGATCTCTCCACTATTGCCCGCTTTGAATAGCCTGGCGATCACAATGGTAACCATGAACACCGTGAGGTAGTTCAATCCTCTCCAGAATATTCCCTGGTATAACAGTTTTTTCAATGGATTACCACATTCAGTTTTATAAAAATAAAAAGTAAACAGATCAGTTCAAACAGTTTAGTTCAAACAGATTTGTTTACTTTTTTTATCCCGGAAAGGAAGCCCTTTCGGTTTATCTTATTTCAACGCCTTGATGATCTGAACGAACTCAGCGGCATTCAGAGAAGCTCCACCAACAAGTCCGCCATCAACATCAGGCTTTGAGAAAATTTCAGATGCATTTGCGCCTTTTACACTTCCGCCATAAAGGATGGAAACATTTGCTGCAGCTGCTTCGCTGTATTGTTTTGCCAGCGCTGAACGGAGATAGGCGTGCATTTCCTGCGCCTGGTCAGAGCTTGCAGTTTTGCCGGTACCGATCGCCCAGATCGGCTCGTAGGCAATCACCACCTTTTGCAACTCTTCTTCAGACAAATGGTAAAGTGATTCTTTCAGCTGAACCTCAACATAAGCGTTCTGGGTACCTTCTTCTCTTACAGATAAAGGTTCGCCACAACAGAAGATCGGTGTGATACCTGTTGCAAGAGCAAGATTTACTTTCTCAGCAAGATCTGCATTTGTTTCCTTGAAATATTCACGACGTTCGCTATGTCCGAGTACAACATATTTAATACCGATTGAATCCAGCATCTCCACAGAAGTTTCACCGGTATAGGCTCCGTTCTTTTTCTGATAGCAGTTCTGTGCAGATACAAAATAGTTCTTTGAACCAGACAGTTTTTCTTTCGCCATGATCAGGTAAGGAAAAGGAACAGCGAATACTGCTACCTGGTTTTCACCGAGGCTTGCGCCGGCTTCAACGATATCGCTCAATAATTTTTCACCGTTCTGGTATGTACTGTTCATCTTCCAGTTTGCTGCTGCGATCTGCTTTCTCATTATTTTTTGTTTGATTATGCTTTTGTTTTCGGTCAGTCTTTTGAAACGGCTTCAAAAATATGTTTCAGTCTTTGAATTTCGGTTTCTGAGAGACTTTGTTTTTTCAATTTCTTCCAGTTTATGATATGTTCCATCGCTTTTTCGAAGGAATAATTTCCCGGTTCATCGGTACCCCAGCTAAAGGATGGCACATGCTTCGGCACAAACCCGCTTCCAAAGATATTGGCGCAGATACCTACCACGGAACCGGTGTTGAAAGAGGTATTGATGGCTGCCCTTGAGAAATCACCCATCAGCAGACCACACTTACTACCGGCATTGGTCCAGCCCTTCTCATGTTCATTCCAGACCTTTACATCACCAGCATTGTTTTTCAGATTGGAGTTTGAGGTACCGGCCCCGAGGTTGCACCACTCACCTATCACCGAATCTCCCAGGTAACCATCGTGCCCTTTATTGCTATGCGCGAACATTACTACGTTTTTGATCTCGCCTCCCACCACGCAGTTGGGACCGATACTGGTTGCACCATAGATCCTGGTACCCATTTTTATGGTAGACCCGTCACCGAGCGCAAAGGGCCCACGTATGGTAGTCCCCTCCATGATCTCTGCGTTTTTGCCAATATAGATTGGCCCGGTAGAGGCATTGAGGGTGCAAAATGACAGCTGAGCGCCTTCTTCAATAAAGATGTTCGTGCTTTTTGAAACCTGTACAGTTTCAGGGATCGGCTGACTTCCCCTGCCCTGCGTCAGCAGTTTGAAATCCTGCCTGATGGCCTGATCGTTCAGCTTAAAAATATCCCAGGGATGATTGATGACCGTAACTTCTTCATCGTTGGTCAGCGATTCAAGCGTCGCATTACCCGCCATATAATCTGTGATCCATTTCTGGCTGGGTACGAGGTTCGCCGGAATCACCTGGTTGTCACTTTCATCTGTGAGCCTGGAATGCCCCAGCTCAGAAGTCGTAAGAATCTGTTGTTTCGTAACCAGCTCCCATTTCTGCCTGATCGTAAGGATCCCCACTCTTATATCAGCCACAGATCTTGTTTCTGCAAACGGATAGAGCTGTGAACGAAAAGTTGTGTCGTTTAAAAGGATTGACATGGTGTGAAGTTAGCGAATTCGAAGGAGGGTAAATCCTTGAAGAGAGATCCGGTGAAGCATAGTAGTTCCAACTTCGCCAAACTGTAGTGAGGCCGCGCCGGCCGAAGCTTTGGCCGAAGCGCATAAAAAAATCCCGCC